>NZ_JBFHFD010000214.1:0-12924 GCF_041583735.1 Novipirellula sp. | reverse complement strand
GCAATGCGAAAACGGTGTGGCTAAATCGAATCAGTCCGAGCCAATGGGAGAGGTTCATGATTCCCCCCACCGCTGGATCAGCGAATTGTCGACTCCGATTTGGTCCATGATCCGGCTGACGATAAAATCGACCAATGAATCCAGCGACTCGACGCCGTGGTACCAACCGGGCATCGCGGGCAAGATCACCGCGCCGGCTGCCGCCAAGCGGTGCATGTTTTCGAGCTGCAATACACTGAGCGGTGTTTCTCGCGGCACAAGGACCAGTTTTCGGTGTTCTTTCAAATGCACCTCTGCCGCACGCTGGATCAAATTCGATCCAGCCGCACGAGCGATCCCGCTGAGTGTGCTGCCGCTGCAGGGACAGACCACCATCGCTTGCGTTCGAAACGATCCGCTGGCGATCGGGGTGAAGTAGTCGTCATAGCGGTGGTAATGGATTCGCGACAGCACGCTTGCATCGGGGGCCTCGATCACCGCAGTGGACCAAGCAGGGGTAAGTGTCAACAGACCCGCGACATCGGCGTTATGGATATCGATCGTGGTGTCGAGTTCCTGCTTGATTACCGCCGCACCACTGGGGCTGATCGTGACGTGCACCTCGTAGCCAGCGCGGGCCAGGATCTGCAGCAATCGGACGCCGTAGATCGCCCCACTCGCACCGGTCATCGCCAGCACCACGGGGCCTCGATTTTTTGAATCATGATTCTGGGGATCTTGATCCGGATTCGATGCCGTGTCGCTCGCTGTCGTTTTGCCCGCCAACGTTTCGCTCACTCGGTCGACTCCCCCGTCGTTGGTTTGGTGCCTTGGTAGATCGTGGCGACGCCGAACGTCATCGGCGTGAACCGGACATCGGTCAATCCAGCGGCGGTCATGCGATCGGCAAGTACTTGGCCATCCGGGAATTGACCCACCGATTCGGGTAGGTATTTGTAGGCCGATTTGTCGTTGCGAGCGAACAGTTGTCCGATCCGAGGCAGCACGTTGCGGAAGTAGAATCCATAGGCTTGGCGGAGTCCGATCAGCCGAGGTTGGGAAAATTCCAACACCACGACTTGGCCGCCGGGGGTGCAGACACGAGTCATCTCGCGAAGTCCTTGGTCGGTATCGGTCACATTCCTTAGTCCGAAGGCGACCGTGACACACTGGAAGCGGTTTTCGGGAAACGGCAGCGATTGTGAATCGGCCTCGATAAACTCGATCGATTCGCTGGTGGTCCCGGCACGTCGCTTGCGAATAGCGATTTCGAGCATCGCATGACAGAAATCACTTCCGACGACACGAACGTTTTTGGGAGCTTTTTTGGCGATCGCGATCGCGAGGTCGCCGGTGCCAGTGCAGGTATCCAGGACGGGGGCGGCCGAATCGAGTTTCAGAATCCGCACGGTTCGCCACCGCCAATAGCGGTCGATGCTGAGCGACAGCAGGTGATTCATCGCGTCATAGCGAGGTGCGATTTGACGAAACATTTCCCGTACACGCGAACCGCTCTTGTCAACCAGCGGGGACGCAGCATCGGAATCTGCGGCGGGAGTTATTTCGTGTTCGGTGACGACCATCGATAGTCCAACGGTTTTCGTTTGAGGGTAAAGTGTCGTAAGGTTAATCTGCAGCAAGGAAACGGTGAAGCCCGACGGGTTTCAGAGGGGCTGCCTACGATTATCCCTCGGCTTTCCAAGCCGTCGGCGGTAGCCGGCTCTAGGTGGGGGCCGTTGTGTTCAAAATGGACGGTGCAAGTTTCAGGTCTCTAGCCCTCCCTGGCCGCTTCCAGCGTCCGCCCCTCCGGGAGGGAGGGCGAATGTTGGTTTGACCTGTTAGAAAGACCGTAAGGCAGCGGAACTGTATAACTGTGCTGCGACCGTTTTCCCCAAGAATCCGAGTTTTTCAATCCGATGCGAACCCTGCTCTTCGATATCGATGGAACGTTGTTGTTGACAAACCGCGGGGGGCAAGGAGCGTTGGAATTGGCACTCCAGCAGGAATTCGACTTGCCCAACGCCACCGCGGACGTGGATTATGCCGGACGGACCGACCGAGGGATTTTGGATGAATTGCTCGTTTTGAACGGTTTAGAGCCTACCGAGTCAAATCGAGAACGGTTGCAGAATCGTTATATCTCGCTGCTACCGCAGATGTTACAGCAGCGAGGCGGCACGGTGTTGCCCGGGGTAGTCGAGTTGTTGGAGCGGTTGGCGAACGACGCGCGAGTGTGCGTCAGCGTAATGACGGGCAATCTTGTTGAGACGGCGCACCACAAACTCGATCATTTCGGTTTGCGGCACTATGTTCGTTGGATCGTCGGTGGCGATAGCGATCTGCACCGCGACGATTTGGCTCGCCGGGCACGTGAAGTGATCCGCAGCGAGGCGGGCGAGCAGGCGTGTGAGCGGATCATGGTGATCGGCGATACCCCGGCCGATATCCGTTGTGGGCATGCAATCGGCGCCGCAGTGGTCGCAGTTTGCACCGGCGGCTATTCTCGTGAGATGCTGGAAATCGAAAAGCCACTGTTGGTCGTCGACGATTTGTCCGACCTCGTGAAACTGTTGCCGATCTTGGTCGGTGAAGGTGTGGGGTAGGCGTAGCGAAAGAAGTGACAAATCCATCTTTACCTCCCTTGTGGGGAGGTCAGAGTCGGCGGTAGCCGGCTCACCGGTGGGGGCCGTTGTGTTAGGAGTGGATCGTGCAAGTTCAAGGTTTCTAGCCCTCCCCGGCCGCTTCCTGCGGCCGACCCTCCCGAAGGGAGAGTAAATGCTGCTCCTCCGCTCTCTTTGCCGTTAGCGGATCAGACTCATGTAGAAGCTGAAGACCTTGGTATCGTCGGTCGGCGCTTTGCTGACGGGGTAGGCAAAGTCGAATGCTAAGGGGGCGGGGCCGAGCATTGGAATCGCAACGCGAAGACCGGCACCCGGGGCGACGCGGAACGACTCGCTGTTTAGTTCGATGTCGGATTCGACCGTTCCAAAGTCAACAAACGCTACCCCTTTGAACGCGTCGTCGGCAGTAATTGGGAACATGTACTCGACAGTGTTGAGGAATTTGAACCGTCCCCCGACTTCGACATTCCCGCTCGGACTGGTCACAACCGGGCTGGCACCGCGGAAATCAAAACCACGCATGGTGGCGTAACCACCCGCGAAAAAGTTCTCGAACAGCGGTGTGTTGTCGCCGCTGAAGCCAAGTTGGTTCGAGTACGACAGCGTTTGCTTTCCACTGCCGTCGGCACGCTGCGCCAACAACCAATACTTGCGGTATTCGGTTTCGATGCGAGCGTAATCAAAATCGCCAAAGGCTTCTTCGAAACTGAACTCGAAATAATGTCCTTGGCTCGATTGAATCGGGCTGTCACGGGTGTCGTGTTTTAACGACAGCGTGCCTGAATACAATTCGTTGCGTCCAACGTTGTCATGTAATACCGCTTCCAGCGGTGCAATTCCACGCACTCGAGGGTTCGTGATATCGACACTCTGGCCACTGATACCAAGCGAAACCGAAAGGTCGGGCGTGATCCGATAACCGAAACTCAAGCGTCCGCCGAGTCGTTCTTCGTCCCAATCGTTGAAACGCCGGTCGACCAAAAAACCGCTCACTGACATGCTGACCGGTTTGTAGCCGAACAAGTTGGGGTCGGCAAAGTTGATCGTGTAGCGGTCGAAATCGCTACCTGGGGCCGCTTCGATACGAAACGTTTGCCCGGCACCACGAAATGCGGTTCCACTAAACAAGTCTTGAAACGAACGTGGCCATCGCATGATGTCAAAGTTACGTTCATCAACCGTGATTTGACCGGTCACTCCGGCATCGCTGTTGACGGCACCGCCCAGCATGATGCGTCCGGTTCGTGCCGGGAATCCATTGATGATCAAGTCGGCTTCGCGGACCGTGGGCATCGGGACACTCGACGGGGCGCCGCCATACGGATCGGCTCCATATGGCAGTAGCGTGCCGCTGTCAGGATAGCCTGCACCAGGAAACGTGTTCGAGGGAGGTGCAAAGGTCGAATCGGGATACGCGGGGGCGTTGTACTGAGACGGAGGGTACTGAGTCGGAGGTGTACTCGTCGCGGGGGCACCGTAGACGCTGCCACCGCTATAATTTTGCGATGGACTGGAAAGCGATGGTGGAGCCGAGTAGCTGCTGGGAGGTTGATAATTGTTGGGTGCTGTATAACCACTCGAAGGCGGCGTGTACGGCGGCGTACTGGGGTATTGCCGCGCGACATAGCGATCGCTTTCCGATTGCACGGGGATCGGTTCATTTGCTGTAGGTGCTGAAGCAAACTGAGTCGCCAGCGCGGATGGGGGCTCGGTTGCCGATGCATTCGCGGAACGATTCACCGCAGAATGGGGCGATACCGACGCAGCCGCAGTCGCAGCCGCGGTCGCAGAACGCGGTGCCAGTGGATTGGCGGCCCACGGTGCTTGCGTCGCGAGTTGGTTACAACCGGTGAACGACGTCGCCAACGCGACGACACCGATCGAGCACGCAATGTTTCGTGCGGTTATTTCAATCGTGTGCATCATGCGGACGGCTTCATCGGAAGAGTGCTGTACAAACTTAGTAGACATCGTCGACCTCGCGATCAGTCGGAATGACCTTGATGTCAGGGGGATCGGCGATCTGTGGATTGGTTTCTAGCAATTGACTGCGTTCAATGCGACGTCGATTTAGTTCTAGCTCGCGACGGTCAATGATGTCTCCTTCGCGGAGATCGACCATATTGAGCATTGTGGATTCACGCATCAGGTGCGGTTCGCCTTCGATGTTGACCAAGATGCGACCGACTTTCCAAATATCGCCTTCGGTCACGTCGTAGACCAAGTCGACGGTGTTCGCTTCGTCTCGCATTACCGTTTTCGGTTCGACTTCGGCATAGATGAACCCGAGTTCGCCATAGCCGTAGGTGATCTCGCCGATATCGCGACGCATCAAGGTGCCATCGAACATGTCACCGGCTTTTAGTTCCAATCGGTTACGAAGCGATTCTTCGGTAATAAATTGGTTGCCCACAATTTTGACATCGTTGACTTTGAACCGAGGTCCTTCGTTCACGACAAAGGTGACGTACAACCATTTGCCGGATTCGTCGTAGTGCAGTCGTCGACCGACGGTGGCGGTCAAGAAACCTAGGTTGTGGTAGTACGTAGCCAGCACGTTGACATCGTTGTCGATGGTGGCAAGGTTGGCGGTGTTGCCGATGTAGGACAATACACCCGCAGTCGGCCCACGGCTGGTGATGATCTTTTTCAGTCGTGCTTCATTGACGATCGTGTTGCCTTTGATCGTGATGTCGGCAATCCGTTCTTTGGGGCCTTCGTTGATGCGGAAGATCACCACGCCTGGGTCGGTTCCGAAACCAATTTGTGCATCCACGGCGACCTGATTGAAACCTTCTTCGAGGTAGTAGTCGATGATGCGGCGGCGAGCGGATTCGACCGAAAATTCGCTCAAGGGATCGTTGGCTTGGACCCCGGCACGATTGCGAATTTCGCGATTGTTGAACGCGCGATGACCGTGAAAGACAACCTTGGTGATAACGGGGCGTTCGTGAACGAAATAGGTGACTGCGACTCCTTCAGGGCGTTCGTCAAGCTTGAAAGTGACGTGATCAAACGAGCCCATGTCGTTCAGACGTCGCACGTCGCCGAGCACGGTTTCGTAATCGTAGAAGCGATCTTTTCGGGTTTCGATCTTCTGCATGATCAAGTGGGTGCCGATCGCTTTGTTGCCACGCACGGTGACGTCTAAAACGATCGCGTCCCCTTTTTCGCGATGGATCGCCAGCCCATCACGGCTGCGAACATGGTCACGAAATTTGGGACGTGTATCGGGCCCGGGAGCACTTGGGCCGCCTTGGCCACCACCAAATCCGCCTCCGCCACCCATCTGCGCATTCGCCATCGTTGGCGAAAGAGCAAACGTGATCAGCAGGGTCAGCGAAACAGAATGGGCGGCACTACAGCACAGAGCGCGTCGAGTCGTTCGAGCAGTCATTCGGTTCGTAGTCCGTCGTGTCATACAGTGAGGTATCCCGCTGGGGGAAAAACCGATTCATCCTTGAATTCGGTCGCAAACGGGGCAGAGGAATCGTCATGGATCGACGATTTACCACCTATTTGCGATATCAATGTTGGTAACTACCAACGCTGACGCTCTCACGACAAGGCAGATTTGGAACTAATTCGGAGTGTTTTTGCGACGAATACCTTCCGAAGCGATAGTGATGACGACTTTGGGCAGAGCAATTTTACCTCCCCTTTGGGGAGGTCAGAGTCGGCGGTAGCCGACTCACCGGTGGGGCTCGCTGTGTTGAGGTGGAAGGTTCGAGCGAGAATTCACCAGCCCTCCCCGACCGCTTTCAGCGGCCGACCCTCCCGGAGGGAGGGTCGATTTGTATCCGCCACGTCGTCCTAGTTAGCAGGAATGGCCTTGTTTTTGGCTATCTTGCCTAATGTCTCAATCGCCGTCTTCATGGCGAGGGGGTCGATTTCGTGCACATTGATCGAGTCGCCGATCCCACGAAGCATCGTAATCGTCAATCGGCCGCCGAGATGTTGGCGGAACTCTTCGAGCCCCTGCATCAATCGGTCCACCGGTTCGAGACAGGGATGCCACAGTTGAATGCCTAGGTCATGCAAGCATTGCACAGCCATCTCCGCATCCTGGCGTGGCAGCCCAAATTTGAGCGATGAGTACAAGCAATCGATTGCCACGCCGATCGCGACCGCTTCGCCGTGACGAATTTGATAGCGTGAGAGCGTCTCGAGTTTATGCGCCGACCAGTGACCGAAGTCCAACGGGCGAGCTTCGAGCATCTCGAAGGGATCGCCTCCTTCGGTAATGTGACGCATATGGAGCACACAAGAACGGTGGATCGCTCGCCGCGATAATTCAGGATCTCGCGCGGAAATCTGCGACGCGTGTTCGGCCAACCAGTGGAATTCGTCTGCGTCTTTCAGTAGCGAAACTTTCACTGCTTCGCTCAGTCCGCTACAGAATTCTCGATCCGGCAACGTTTCCAACAAGGCGGAATCGTTAACGACCGCCCACGGCACCGCAAACGTGCCGATCCAATTCTTTTTGTCGAAATAGTTGATTGCGTTTTTGACTCCGACACCCGAATCGGCCTGCGCCAGTGTGGTGGTGGGCAGACGCACGAGCCGGATCCCGCGGTGGGCGATCGCGGCGGCATAGCCCACCGCGTCCAACATCGCTCCGCCGCCGATGGCGATGACGTAGCTGCGGCGATCAAGATTCAGGTCGTGAATCAGGCCCAATATTTCTTCGACCGCGGTTTGCGTGTTTTTGATCGGTTCGCCGCCATCCACGATGATCGTGGGGGACGTCAACTCGATCGAGGCCTCGCCGCGGAGTTGCGATTCGATCCGGGCAACACGGTCGCTCGATTGAGCCACCGCTCGTTCGGCGATTAACAGCACGCGCGCGCCCCCGTTGTCTCCGCCGTCCAGCAAATCGACTAATACCGAAAAATCATCGCCCGCGACATCGTCCGTGACCCGCAATCGATGGACGAAGGAGGCGGTGAAAGGGATGTCGGTCGAATTGGAAAGACGATTCAGCATGGATATTTTTGAAGGGTTGCTTTTGCGAATTGCACGCGGCGGACATCATTCATCAGTGGCAGAACGGTCGGAACGGAGAAGATCCGAGTCCTAGCTCAATACTCGTACGTTTCCTCTTTCCAATCTCGCCATAGCCAACGCAGCGAATCAGGAAAAATTGCACCGCCATGTTTTCCATTATGCGCCTCGGTGCCAAAAACCAGTTTGTAGTCGTAATCTTTGAACGCTAACGCCTTGGCCATTTGACGATTGGCCAAGGGCCAGTTTCCGAATTGATTGTCGAGATCGTTCTCGCCATCTTGTAGGAATACACGAATCGGCTTCTTGTCCGCTTTGCGAATCATTGGCGGATAATTGTGACCGCCGCGAAGATCGACGAAGCTGCCGATGTGGCTAAGTACTTTTTGAAATTGATCGGGGCGATGCCACGCGACGCTGAAGGCACAGATACCGCCTGAGCTGTTGCCGCAAATGGCTCGCATTTTTGGGTTTTTCGAGATTCGGTAGTCTTTTTCGACTTCAGGAAGAATCTCGGAGAGCAGGAATTCCGCGTAATCGCCGCTGACCGTGTCATACTCGAAACTGCGGTTGCTCGGCCGGGGGCTCCAGCCACGTTTCTCTGCGAGTTCGCCTTTATGGCCAGGATCGATCATGACGGCGATCGTCACCGGCATGTCTCCTTTGGCAATCAGGTTGTCAAACACAACCGGAACGCGGAAATCTCCCTTATTTCCTTCGAAGGCGTGTCCGTCTTGGAAAACCATTAACGCGGCGGAAGTTTTGCCATCGTACTGCGCTGGGACGTACACGCTGTAGCGTCGCCGTGTGCCCTCGAACACCTTGCTTGAATCCCAAACATGTTGGGTCACTTTGCCATGCGGTACCGCGTCGTTGGGTTGCGAGTCGGGGCCGTGTTGGTAGTCCTCGGCAGTCACAGGCTGGGCACCGAGAACCATTGACAATGCAACGGGGGTGACCAAATAGGCCGCAAAAGCGGCGACAGCGGACAACGAACGAAACGCACGCATAAGGCAGACTCGATAGGCAAAGGAGGGAATGTTGGGGGGAGGGACGCCGAGACGCCAGTTGCTATTTTAGCAGCTCAGAACCGTTTTTTCGCGTGGGCATGACATGAAAAGGACTTTCGCTTCTGCTTCGCCAGCCTGAAGGCAAGTCTGTGAAGCATTTTTCCATAACCCGAATGCGTAAGCGAGGGACTCTTGTACCAGCGCCGGTCCCTCGCTTACGCGTTCGGGTTGTGATGACATGGCAAAACACGACTCAGAAGTGCTTCACAGCGTTGCCGCTAAGGGCGTAGTTTGGCTGCTCGAGGGCGTGCTCTCGCGAACATCAACATTCACCCTCTCTCTCCCTTCCTCTTTGAACCGATCGTGATGCAAAAAAAACGTTTAGGAAGTAGCGGTGTCGTCGTTAGCGATATTTGTATGGGAACGATGACCTTTGGTAGCCAATGTGACGAAAAATCCGGTCATGCGATCTGTGACTTGGCCTTTGAATCCGGAATCGACTTTTTTGATGCTGCCGAGATCTACCCGGTGCCCCCCAACAAAGACACCGTGGGGGTGACCGAAGAAATATTCGGACGCTGGTTGAAAACCAAGCCGCGTGAGTCGGTGGTGGTGGCCACCAAAATCACCGGGCCAGCCCATGGTTGGTTTTGCCCCCCCGTCCGCCATGGAAAAACGTCGATCGATCGGCACCAAATTTTGCGGGCTTGTGATGCTTCGCTTCGCCGCTTGGGGACCGATTACATCGATCTGTATCAAATCCATTGGCCGGATCACGGGATGCCGTACGAAGAGGTCTTGGGGGCGCTGACTGAACTACGTGATGCGGGCAAGGTTCGCGTGATCGGATGCAGCAACGAGACGAGTTGGGGGGTGATGAAAAGTTTGTGGACCGCCGACGTCCAGGGGCTCGATCGCTATGAAACCGTGCAAAATAACTTCAGTTTGATCAATCGCCGCTGCGAAAGTGAACTGGCTCAGGTGTTGCGAAAAGAGAAACTGAGCTTGCTGCCCTACTCGCCGCTTGGTGGCGGAGTTTTGACGGGCAAATACAACGTCACGCCTCCACCGGGCGCCCGTTTTACCGAGTATTTGCTCAACGGCGAACAGCGGCAACGCAAAATGGCGGAGCGTTTTGTCAACGATCGCACGATCGAAACCACGCGGCGAATGGAAGAGATCGCCAAGTCGATTGGTACGACTGTCACGGCACTGGCCGTCGCATGGAGCCGCCAGCACGACTTTGTCGCTTCGACCATCATCGGGGCGACCAGCACCGAACAGTTGCTTGAATCGCTGACGGCTCGTGATGTGGTGCTAGACAGTGAAACATTGGCCCGTATCGATCAAGTCGACGTCGAGATCCCGACGCCAATGACCGAAGACGGGTTGCGACGGTTGTAGCGATCGCGAGGGTGAGGGGCTCTGTGAGACGTGGCATTCACCGAAATTTCTTGCTGAAGAACGCTTTTTTTTCTCGCATTGCAAAAACGTGAACTATTTTGGCGTTCATGAAGAACGTCGTCATGGTCCTAATGAATCTCGTGATTGCGAGCCAATGTGGTGCAGCCGATTGGTTGACACTGCCGGGCAAATTCTCGCATGATCCGATCACTGCACAGCGGGTGGATCAATTCCAGCCCACTGCGGCGCCGACGGTTCCAGAGGTCGCGAATTTTAAGACCAGCGGTTACACGCACGTTCGCAGCCGTTTGAATTACGGCCAATCCTCGGACAACTATCACCGCGTCGAGACTTGGGGTGATGCCGTTCGCCCCTATGGTGAATGGCAGTTGCCGTATCGGCCGTATAGTGTGCCCTATGCCGCTTGGGGAGCCCCGTTCGCTGGGCTGAACATCACCCCCTTTGGCACCCCCTTTGGCTACGGTGCACCCGTTGGCTACGGCGCTGGCGGAGCTTACGGTGCTGGTGGCAACGGATTCGGTCCCCAAGGCAACGGGCAATTCGGACGTGGCCGGTACGACAACGGGCAATCTAAAAACGCTCCCGCTGGAAATGGTTACGATGGGCATGCTCCCCACGACCCCAACCGCCACCGTTCCGGTTATCCGCCCCAGACCGACTGGCCTCGCAGGTAGGTTTGTTTGACCCAGCGGTCATCCCACGCGAACATCAATTGTGACAAGGGATCGATGACCGAATCATGTCCTTGCATTTGAGTGGTAACGTCGGGCTGGATCACGACGACGTCCGCACGGCATCCCTGGCGAAGTTGACCGACATCATCCCAGCCCAGCGCGTCTGCGGCTCCGGCGGTGATGTCGTACCACGCGGATGCGGCGGTGAGATGTGTGTTGCCAAGCGATGCCGCGGTTTCGATCGCCGCGCGAGCCACGCTCACCATACTGCGCTCGTAACCCGCACCGATATCGCTGCCCAGCACCACGTTGACCTGTGCCTGATCGAGGGCTTGCCGGTTCATTTTTCCCGAACCTAGAAATTGGTTGGCCGTGGGGCAATGAGCAATGACCGCACCGTGCGTCGCGAGGGTTTGTCGATCGAGTGCATCCAGGTGTATTCCGTGTCCCAAGATCGTCCGTGGTGTCAACAATTTGGCCTGTTGGTAAACGTCGACGTAGCGAGCGGAATCAAAGAGTTCGGCAACACTCGCACATTCTTGTTCGGTTTCCGCCAAATGAGTTTGAATCGCAGCCGTTTGCTGGGCGGCCAAAACACCGGCCGATTCCAGCAGTTGTGGCGAACACGTGATCGCAAATCGCGGTGTCACGGCGGCTGCCATTTCCGCGGTGGATGGAAAACGATTGAGCGTCTCGGCGGCCTCGTCAATCAATTGATTGGTTTCGCGGCAGAGATCCGACGGAGCGTTGCGGTCCATCAACACTTGCCCAATGTGCCCTCGAAATCCCATTTGGGATGCCACCTCCAACGCCGCTATTGCCGAATCGTGATGGACCGTCGTGTAGCCGCAGAAGCTGGTGGTTCCGAATGACAACAATTGAGTGAGTACCGATCGAGTGGTCTCGCGGGCAAAATTTTCATCCTGCCAACTTCGCTCGGCTGGAAACGTGACTTGATCGAGCCATTTCAATAGCGGCAAACCATGGGCACCAATGATGCCAAATTGGGACAGGTGCAGATGGGCGTCGATGAAACCAGGACAGACGATTTGCTCGCCTGGGGTGAGGGGACGGAAACCATCCGTCGTGGTGATCGCATCCTCTTCGAGAATGACATCTTTGATTCGCCCGTCACTGATTCGAATGGTTCCCGGTCGCAGCGTCATTTGTCGCGTGGTGGAATCGGCAACCAGTAGTCTTCCGGCGATTGTGGTCATGAAGTTTGCCAAGGAGGTGTTTGATCGTCGTGCAATTTGGCCGACCGCCCGTCGGGATCATCACGTTTTGGGAACGGAACGTCGACCTTTGTCGATGGTTTTTCAAGGGTCTGATTCTGAATTTCAACCCGACGCAAGCGATTGGATGAGTCGTAATGCGGGGATCCAATTCGCAGTGCGAGGCCAGCAAAATGCAGCGAATGGAACGGGATATGCTCTTTCTAGTGGGCTGGCACGGAACTGGGCTGGCACGGAACGCTGGGGATGTGGGGGCCAGTTTTTTGGTTTTAGGTCTCGACACAATGTAGCTGGCATGAAGCTCGGGCTGTGCCGCTACGAAAAAAAAGGGCATGGGGCGAAGCCACCGGTCGAGTGAATTTGATAGGGAAACTTTCGTGAAAGTTCGATCCAATATGGTTCAAAAGCATACATCCGCAGCCGATCGTCGCAGTCAAGTTCCTACGCAGCTGAATCCATGTAAAGCATCGGTTTTTGCCGAGGCACTCGGGCGGCTCGGAGGGGATGAAGAATTGTTGCGCGAGCTCGCTGCCATTTTGGTGGATGACGTTCCGCCGCTGGTCCAAGGGGTTCAAAGTGCGATCCAGGCCGGCGACTTCGGCGAGGCCCATCGCGATGCGCATGCCCTAAAAGGGTTGGTGGTCACGTTTGACGAACGGGGATGTGGGTTGATGATCAGCGAGTTGATGACGGCGCTGAAAGAGAATAATTCACAAGAAATTCATCGTCTCTGTCATAGCTGTATCGAAGCGGTTGAGAATTTGCGGTTGAACTGCAAGCGTCTGCTCGATTGACCCGACGTGGTGCCCGAAGGACCCGGTGTGATGCCCGAAGGACACGGTGTCTGCTGAAATGACACGAGCCAGCCGCTCGCGAACCACTCGACGACCTCACGCGTATCTCATCGGTGCGTCGGCTCGGTTCCCCACTGCGGTTCAATTGGTTTTATGGACGATCTTTTTCAGGCGATTCTGGT
>NZ_JBFHFD010000213.1:0-13117 GCF_041583735.1 Novipirellula sp. | reverse complement strand
CAGTCTTGGTTGACACTCCTGATTAGTATCGATAACCTAGATTAAACAATCGAGCATTCGCTGTGCCCGGGCCCCCAAAGGTTCGGGCAGTTTTTATAGAGCCCTTATCGAAGCCACGACTATGAACCCCCAAGACATACTTCGTTACGTTGATTCGCTTCACCGTGAGAAGAACATTGACACGGAGCTTGTCTTTTCCGCCATCGAAGCCGCGCTGCAAACTGCGGCGAAACGGCAATATGGCGAAGATGCCGACATCACCATCAACCTGAACCGCGAGAACGGGCGAATCACCGCCCGCCATGATGGGGAAGAGTTAGGCGAAGATCAGATCGGCCGTATCGGTGCTCAGACAGCCAAGCAGGTCATCATTCAAAAAGTCAAGGAAGCCGAACGTGACTCGTTGATGGCGGAGTATCGCGAGCAAGTTGGTCAAATCGTTGCCGGTATCATCGGCCGCGCCGATGGTGGTGTCGCCACCGTTAACCTTGGCAACGTCGAAGCGATTCTGCCTCGCAGTGAACAAATTCCTGGGGAATCGTTGCACGCCAGTGAACGGGTTCGCGCGGTGGTGTTTGAAGTCAAAGCTGCGGGCAACCGTGTTCGTGTTGTGCTCAGTCGAACGCGACCGCAATTGGTGCAACGATTGTTTGAACAGGAGATTCCTGAAATCTCGGAAGAAGTGATTTCGATCAAATCGATCAGCCGCGAGCCTGGTTATCGCAGCAAGGTTGCCGTCAGCAGCGTCGATTCACAAGTGGACCCGATCGCCGTGTGTGTGGGGTTCCGTGGCAGCCGAATCAAGGCGGTTCGTGAAGAGTTGGCGGGTGAGCATATCGATGTGGTCCGTTACAGCGAAGACCCCGAGGTTTTGATTCCCAACTCGCTGCAACCGGCGACCGTCGAGCAGGTTTTGCTTTGCGATATGATCGGGCGGGCGATTGTGTTGGTCCAAGAGGATCAGTTGTCGTTGGCGATTGGTCGCCGCGGTCAAAACGTTCGTCTGGCCAGTAAGCTGTGCGGCTGGGACATCGAAATTATGACCGGTGCCGAGTTGGAAGAGCAGATCGAGCGTGCGGTCGGAGGTTTCAGTCAAATTGAAGGCGTGACCGAAGAGATTGCTCAGTCGCTTGTCGAGCAAGGTTACCTGTCCTACGACGACCTGTCCGTGATCGAGCCCGATCTGTTCATGGAAATGAGTGGTTTGACCGCCGAGCAGGTTGATTACATCGTCGAAACCGCCGAAGCGCGTGCCGAAGAGGCCGAGCAGGCTGCGACCGAAGAGCGTCGTGCTCGCAAAGAGAAAGACCGGCTGATGCGTGAAGCCGAAGCTGCGGGAATCGCTGAGCCCGAAGCGGCCGCAGCACCGGCACCCGAAGCAGCACCGGTCGCGGAAGCAGCGTCCAGCGAAGAAGCACCGGCTGAATCGGCAAGTGGTGAAGCGGTCGCTGCGGAAGAGACGGCTGAGCCCGAAGCCGCCGAGCCTGAAGCCGCCGAGCCTGAAGCCGCCGAGCCTGAAGCCGCCGAGCCCGAAGTAGCTGAGCCCGAAGCCGCTGAGCCCGAAGCCGCCGACTCGGAGTCGTCCGCGACCAAGTCGAGTTAGTCGCAGCGGCCGCGAAAGTCGCCAAGACTTACGCAGCGGCGTGCCCCCCCGGCTTTAGCCGAGGCGATTCGCGGTTTTACGCCGCGGATTTTCGCTGCGTGGCCGCGGGGCGAGTTACTCGACGCGACACTGTGTCAACACCCCTGTGGGTGAGGTGGGCTTGTTTTTTGCTGGCAAAGTCGTCATTGTTTGCCCCTCGTAGCGACATGAAAGTAACTGACGGGCCGAAAATTTTTCGGTTTGCGGCAGATTCTGGCCAAGTGCCACTCTGCGACAGACAGATTTTTCGCTATTCTTAACCCCAGACAGGGCCTCTCGCAGGTCCAAAAGCATCACTTGAATCATTCCCCGACATCATTTTCCCCGTGTTTTATTCACTCCGTGGGATCCAATGATGGCGATGGAGGAAATCATTTATGTAACTTCAACCACATTGAACGAATCGGTATGCCATCAATCCAGGTGTGATCCGCCAAACTTTATTTGATCACCTACTGTCGAATTAAACGCCACTTCGAAAAGCCGTGTTTAAGCCGACGACGTGTTAGTGAAACACGTAAAACGTTGCATGTGTTCAGCAGAATGCCGCAGCGTGCACTTTCCGTCGTGTTGATAAGGAAAGCGTAGTTGGTCTTACCGATTCCCAAACGAAACTGACAGGACTTCTACCCCGTGCCCGCACGCATTTACGCGCTCGCCAAAGAACTGAACTTAGACAGCAAAGATCTCGTCGATATCGTCAAGAAGGTCGGTATTACCGGCAAAGGCTCGGCGCTTGCCAGTCTGACCGACGAAGAAACTCAGAAGGTTCGCGATCACCTCGCGGGATCTGCCAAACCTGCTGCTCCCAAAACACCTGTGGTTGCCAAGGCAACGACATCTTCAACGGCCCCCGTTGCGGCGGTTCGTGACTCGGTGGTTCCCGAGAAACGTAAACCGGTTGCGATTCAAATCGGGCGACCGAACAAACCCAAGCCAGCGAGCGTGGGGGGGTCAAAACCTGCTGCTCCGGCACCGATTCGTTCGCCTCTGTTCGACGATTCGCCTTCCAGCAAGAAAGCGGCCGCGGAAGCGCCAGCGAAAGCTCCTGCAGCAGAAGCGTCGCCTAGCACGCCTGCGGCACCGAAGCCTCCGGCAGCAAAACCGCCCGCGGATTCGGGAGGTTCGCCCAAGGAAACACCACAGCGAAAAAGTGGCGTCAGCGGCTTGGCGGCTCGTGTGGCTGACAAGGTTGGCTTCAGCAAACGAACGATCCCGACCGGAGCGGTCGATCGCAGTGCGCCCGTCGCTGCCGTGCGTCCTGATTCGGCAACGCCAAGCGGCGGAGGAATCCGTTCGCTCGATCGTCCTGCGTCCAGCGGCGGTGGCGACAAGAAAGGTTCCAAGCCAAAGCGTCGCGAGCCTCGCATTAACGTCAAAATGGCGGCACTCGGGGATGCACCTGAAAATGTGGTTCCTAAGTCGGCTCCAGGCGAACCGAAAGCTCAGAAGCCGGATATCAAGCTCAGCAAAGATGTGATCGCCGGTCACAAACAAGGCATGAAGGCACCTCTCGAGCAAATCGCTCAAGACGATGCCGACAGCAAGCGTGGCGGCACTCGCAAAATCGGCAGTGGCGGTCTGAGTGGCTTCACCGGCGAAAAAGGCCACAAGGGTGGCAAGTCGGTCGAGGAAGAGGACAAGCCACGCAAGAAGGGGCTGTCCGGAATGGCCAGTGCCCGCGCCGAACGCTCGCGAGGCGGTGGCGGCGGACGTCGTCATAAGAACGAGTCGTTTGATCGCGGTGGACGCGAATCACCGTATCGTCGACGGACGCTCAAACGCAAAGGCACCAATACGGCGGCTCCGCGTAAAGACAAGATCCAACTTGAACTGCCCTGCACCGTGCGAAGCTTCTCTGAAGCCGCCGGGGTTCCAGTCGCACAAGTGTTGCGGACGTTGATGGGCATGCAGATCATGGTCAATATCAACGCACAGCTCGATTTCGAAACCGCGGAACTCGTCGCTGCAGAGATGGATCTTGATATCGAATTGAAGGCTTCCGAGACGCTCGAAGAAGAGCTGATCACCGAGCTGGAAGAAAAAGAAGACGCCGAAGAATCGCTTGTTGCTCGTGCTCCGATCGTGACCTTCCTGGGCCACGTCGACCACGGCAAGACAAGTTTGCTCGATTATTTGATCGGCATCAATGTCGTCAGCGGCGAAGCAGGCGGGATCACCCAGCACATCCGTGCTTATGAAATCGACAAGGATGGACGAAAGGTCACGTTTGTCGATACGCCGGGTCACGAAGCGTTTACCGAAATGCGTGCTCGTGGTGCGAACGTCACCGACATCGCAGTGCTTGTTATCGCAGCGGATGACGGCATCATGCCGCAAACGGCCGAAGCGATCAGTCATGCGAAAGCCGCCGGCGTGCCGATCGTGGTCGCACTGAACAAAATCGACCTCGAAGGCGTGGATGCCAACCGCGTGCTGACGCAATTGACCGAACATCAATTGACGCCTAGCGAATGGGGCGGCGATGTTGAAGTGATCCGAACCAGTGCCACCAAGGGTACCGGGATGGACGAGCTTCTCGAGACATTGCTGACGATCGCGGAAATGAACGAGTACAAGGCGAACCCGGACCGTAAGGCTCTGGGCGTTTGTATCGAGTCAGAACAGCAGGGCGACCGCGGTGTCGTCGCAAAGTTGGTCGTTCAAAACGGAACGCTCCGAGTCGGCGACGTGTTGGTTTGTGGTCCGTCACACGGACGCGTGCGTTCGATGAAGGACACACTGACTGGCAAGAACATCAAGGAAGCGGGCCCAAGTACTCCGGTCAATATCACCGGATTGGACCAAGCTCCGGGTGCAGGCGATCGTTTCCATGTGCTCAAAGACATCGCGCAAGCGAGAGAGATCGCCGAGAATCGCGAATCCAACTCGAGTCGCGAAAACTTGTCGGGCAGCACCACCAAGGTCTCGTTCGATACGTTCCAAGAGATGTTGGCAGGCGGAAAGATCGGTGTCGAGGATCGCGTCAAGTTGAACTTGATCATCCGCGCCGATGTGAAAGGGTCGCTCGAAGCGATCGAGAAAGAACTCAGCAAGTTCGATCACCCCGAAGTCGAGCTGCGAGTGCTGCAGAAAAGCGTCGGCGGTGTCTCGCTGGCCGATATTACGCTCGCCTCGGCATCCGAAGCGGTGGTGTTGGCTTTCAATGTCATCCCGGATGATCAAGCTCGGTCGCTCGCCGAAGAGCGTGGGATTGAAATTCGACGTTACCAAGTCATCTACAAGTTGGCGGACGACATCAAGGCGATGATCGAAGGTCGCTTGAAACCCGAAGAACGTGTCGTCGAATTGGGACGTGCCCTCGTCAAACAAGTCTTCCAAATCAGCCGTGTTGGAACGATCGCAGGGTGCTATGTCGCTCAAGGGGTTATCCAGCGTGGTTGCCGTATCCGTGTCAATCGCGACGGTCGCACCATCGGCGATTACCCGCTCGATACGGTCAAGCGAATCAAGGAAGATGTCAAAGAAGTACCGCGTGGGATGGAATGTGGTATCCGTCTGAGCGGATTCAACGACATCAAACAAGACGACGTGTTGGAAGCGTATCGCATTGAAGAGGTCGCTCGAACATTGGATTAAACCGCTTGCGGTTGCATCGTCCGAAAACGCCGGCGTCTTCGACGTCGGCGATTTCGGTAATCATCGGCTTGCACGTTGCTGAGGCATTCCGACGCAGTGAGGTGTCGAGTCGATTGTGAGTTCCGATTAAGGCATTCCGGCTAAGGCGTTCCGATTGTTTGCAGCTGGGATTGCACCGCCGGTCGCACCGATTCGGCGCTCGATGCGATCTATCGTTCGTGCCTGACGTCTTCCACCTCGCCGCAGTTGGGGATTACAGAGCTGCATTATCGGGCTCTGTGTTCACACGCGACACTTACACCGCTAGATCCTCTGTTACCCGCTAGATGATCTTAGCTGCTTCATTCCCGTCCATTTTTTACCTTCTTTCTTAACTCCGTTCCTCATGTCCCGTCGTTTACTAAAAGCTGCTGAAGCGATCCGCGAAGTCGTCGCGTCGACGATTTTGACCGAAGTTCGTGACCCTCGCGTCAAAGACGTCACCGTGATCGGAGTCGAGGTCTCGCCCGACATGCGCGAAGCCAAGGTTTCCGTCAGCGTGATGGGGACCGAAAACCAGCAGGAGCTCGCGATTCGTGGGCTGCAGAATTGTGCGGGATTTTTGCAGAGCAAGATCGCCAATCGCATCGAAGCTCGCTACACGCCCAAGTTGACCTTCAAGCTGGACAAGGGACTGCAAAACGCGCTGGTCGTTAGCGAATTGTTAAATAAGATTAAGCAGGAAAAATCGGGGGCGGGATCGCCCGACATTGATGCGCTGGATCAAGATGGCGAACTGGATCAGGATGATTCGATCGATTCACCCGAAACTTCGGGCGACAACGTGACTCCGCCCCGCGGCGACACCCAGCCCTAGTCGCGATGGTTAACCTTTGTTCCAGAGACGTGTCGCACTGGCGTGCTCCGGATCGTTGGCCAAGGATGGTCGCTGGCAAATGCCCCACAAAACTGACAACACCCAATAACTCTTCATTGCCGCAAGATGTCCGCAAGTAACCGCGCTGCCTTAATTACCAAACTGTACACTGCGTTAAAGAAGCACTACAAGCCAACGCCGCCACAGCCTGCTCGGCCGTTGCTCGAGCACATTTTGTACGCTTCACTGTTGCAGGACTCCTCCGCTGAGCTTGCGGATGAGGGGATGGCCAAGTGTGAGCAGGACTTCTTCGACTGGAACGAAGTCCGAGTGACGACGATCAGCGAGCTGAGTCAAGTGTTGTCGCGATTGCCGGATCCGACCAAGGCGGCAACGCGGTTGAAATCGAATCTGCAATCGGTGTTCGAAGAATTTTACACCTTCGACCTCGACCATCTCAAAAAAGAGAACTTGGGCAAAGCCGTTGCCAAGTTTGAAAAGATGCCCGGCATGACTCCGTTTGTGCTGAGTTACACCATCCAGCATGGATTGGGCGGACATTCGATCCCTGTCGACTACTCCGCGATGGTGATTTTGATGGTGACCGACATCGCTTCGCAATCCGAGGCGGCCGCAGGCAAAGTCCCAGGGCTCGAGCGAGCGATTCCAAAGAGCAAGGGCATTGAGTTTTCGGATTTGTTGCACCAAGCCGCAGTAGCGCTGAACAACAACGCCAAAGACAAAAAGTCGCGAGCGTTGGTGGATGATGTCGCCAAAGGATCGAGCAAACGTTTAGACGAATGGCACACCAGCAAGAAGGCGGCCAAACAACGCGTCGCCGATCGCAAGGCGAAGGCTGCCGAGGACGACGAGCTCGAGCAGGATGCAGAGGAAGTCAAACCGGCTGACAAAAAATCGGCCGAGACGGCTGCGAAAGCGAAGAAGTCCGACAGTAAAACTGCTGCGGAAGAAGCATCGACGACCAAGTCCAAGAAGTCGGCGTCCAAGAAGGCGTTGCCGACGAAGGCCGCTGAGATCGCTGCGGAACGCACCGAAACTAAGAAGAAGGCTGCGGGCAAGGATTCAAAGAAAAAGTCGGCCAAAGCGAGTGCGTCCTCAAGCGACGCTGAAAAGCCGGCTACCAAAAAATCGGCCAGTCGTAAGCTTTCCAAGCGAAAGCCGCGATAGCCTATCCTTCGCTCGCTTGAACTCGATTTCCATTCACATCACTCCAACAATCCTTTTCTGAGCAAACATGGCTGGGCACTCAAAATGGGCGAACATCCAACATCGTAAAGGCCGTGTGGACGCCCAACGCGGTAAGATGTGGAGCAAGTTGAGCAAGGCGATCATTGTCGCCGCCAAGATGGGCGGCGGCGATCCTGACGCCAACATCCGATTGCGAAAAGCGATCGAGGATGCCAAGGCGATCAGCATGCCCAAGGACAATATCCAGCGGGCGATCAAACGTGGCACAGGAGAGCTCGAGGGCAGCGAAGTCGAAGAGCTGCTGTACGAGGGCTACGGTCCCGGCGGCGTCGCAGTGATGTGCGAAGTGATGACCGATAATCGCAATCGCACCACACCCGAGCTTCGCAGTATGTTCGGCAAGTTTGGCGGTAACCTCGGCAACACTGGCTGCGTTTCCTATTTGTTTGAACGCAAAGGGGTGTTCGTATTCGATCCCGAGACTGCGGACGAAGAGAAGCTGACCGAGATCGCATTGGAGAATGGCGGCGACGATGTCGAGCCACTTGACGATGGTAAGATCCAAGTCACGTGTAATCCCGATGCGCATCAAACGCTGGCGGACGCATTTGCCGCAGCTGAACTTGTGCCGGAGATTTCATCGATCAACCAAGTTGCTCAAACGATGGTCGACGTCGATGGCTCGATGGCTAAATCAGTGCTGCGACTGCTCGAGGCACTCGATGATCACGACGACGTGCAAAACGTCAGCACGAATCTGAATTTCACCGACGAGATGTTCGAAGACGAGTGATTGATTCAGCAGCCAATTTAGCGGCCGCCCCTCGTAGCGAAAGTCGCGAAGACTTTCGTTGATTTTTCTAAATGTAAATGGCCAATGTGAGCCGAGAGCCGTTAAGCTCCGGGGGCTGCGTTGTGCCCTGCCGCTCACACGCAAGCGGCTGATAGTCTTAACCGGTTGCCTGGACTTTTCTTCGGCAGCATCGGCTTTGAATTGTCAAATCATTTGAATTGTCAAATCAAAGGAAGCTTGCTAGAATACGGATTGCTTCGCGGGCACGTATTTTCGGCCCGCACCCAGGACCGGGGGCGATCTGGATTCGACCGGACGTTTTGAAGCGATGGTTGCATGTCGTGGTTGATCAGTTGGCCACGTAAAAAGCTGATCAAAATTTTTAGTTGCAGACGAAAGTTTCGCACTGGCCGCCTAAGAACAGGTAGCCCGGGCTGATGGGGGCCGCCAGAGTCGCCTGAATGCCCGTCACAATTCTGGATCGCTTGCCGTCCTACTCGAGACGCGGTGAGCTAAAAAAGATTCGAGTTAGCAAAGCTTGGAGCCTGTCAGGCAGCGCCAAGGTGAGCGAAGAGTTTCCTTCGAGGAGACACAAATAGTTTGACTAAACATGTAGACGCTGTCGTGGATGCATCGCGGGACGCGGGTTCAATTCCCGCCGCCTCCATCAAGGCCACTTGAGTCATTTGACTTAAGTGGCCTTTTCTATTGCCCTTACGGTGATTGTCAGAGGTTTCTGACGTTCGCCGGTTCGTGGAACCTCTCGAGTTTCCGATAATGTTTCCGATAAGGCCCCGGTTTTGAACGAAAATGTTCCGGTTGCCACGGCACTCCGCCGGGCAGCATCGTGCCCGCCGAAGAAAAACGGTAGCCAAAAAGCTATCGTTTCAATGCCTCCTTGCTCGGGTGCAAGAGGGTGGAGTGCTTGTCAAAGAGGTTTGACCCCTTTCATCGTTTCATTGTCCCACCGGCGTTGAGCACGGAAATGTCGAAGCCTACGAGCCGCATCCGTTCCTGCATCTTCTAACCTCCCATTTTCTAACCTATTCTTCTGTTGTTCTGCATTAGTGCCGTCGCAACGCATTGCGTCTCG
The DNA here is from genome assembly GCF_041583735.1 of Novipirellula sp. Classification (NCBI taxonomy): domain Bacteria; kingdom Pseudomonadati; phylum Planctomycetota; class Planctomycetia; order Pirellulales; family Pirellulaceae; genus Novipirellula; species Novipirellula sp. The sequence goes on along the minus strand of NZ_JBFHFD010000213.1, from coordinate 3,924 downwards.
GTCACAGGCAGTGCATTAGCCCATCACTGGCGGATTGCGGACGAATCCTTCAAAATCGTCTCTGAAAACCAACAGGTCGGGACATCGCAAGCATCAATAAGCAACCATCGTGACCTGCCTGCCCCGTCCTACTTCCCTCGTCCCCCCGTCTCTCGATTTTGGCTACGGATAATTTTGGCCAAGCAAACACGAAATCATAAGAATGCAACTTCGAATCACACTCCTCCTGCTCGCTTTGTTCACTCGATCGCTTGGCACCTCCTGCGCTGCCGACGTCGCGATGCCGATGGCAATTCGCGATGACCAGGGTCGCCAAATTGTTGTGTCAGGCTTTGTCACGATCACCGAAGACTTGCAGGGGACGGTTCGTTACACCGCCAACGATTATCGGCGGATGGTTCGAATGGGAGCCAACTTTCAAGTCATCCGCACGGCGCTGGGACGTTTGGGTGGCTGGCCAGGCAAGGCCGAAGATCCTGCCTACCTGCAACAACTCGACGAGATGGTCCGGTTGGCTCGCGCCGCAGGAATGCAGTCGATCTTCAAATTGGTGGTCTATGACATCCGGCCTTTTGGGCATCCGCAGTGGGATGCGATCTACGAAAACACGAACGGCGCTCAAGACCAATTGATCCGTGCTTGGACCAAGATTTGGACTCGCTACAAAGACGACCCGTCGGTCTTCGGTTACGACATTCTAAATGAACCCCAACACGGCTTGGATCCCAATTTGCAACGTTGCTTTCGCGAACAATTGCTCCCGACTCAGCGGCGAATCGTTGACGCGATGCAATCGATCAGCCCCAATAAATGGGCACTCTACCAACCGTTGTATCGAGAGACGGGAGCAGGTGAAGGGCCTTTTCTGCCGATGAACATTCCGTTCGGCCGCAGCCGCGTCATCTATGCACCCCATCTCTATCAAATGAATTTGGATCGGATGCGTAAGACACTGCGGCGTTATGAACGCGAGGCCGTGATTTCTGAGGCACCGCTGCTGCTAGGCGAATGGGGGCCGGCGACGGACATCGCAGCGGATACCGACAAAGCGATGCAGTCTCGGTACAGGGACGTGTACCAGGTGACGGCCAACGAACTGGATCGCCACGGGATCGGGGCAATCAAAGCATGGTTCTGTGGCTCTCGAGTGGAACTGAGGTCCAAGCTGCGGCGTGATCCGTTTACATGGGCAATCTTCTCAGACAAAACTCCGGTTGGGGTCGTCGAACGAAAATTCATCACGGATGTTCTCGCACGCCCGCGTCCGTTAGCGATTGCGGGCGATCTAGAAGACTGTCAATATGATTTTGCCTCTGGCGTGTTGGAAATAAGACTCAAGCCGGACGCGACGTTGGGCAGCAGTGTGATTTTTGTTCCTCAGGAACGTTTCTATGAGGAAGGATTCCGCGTCGAAATCGGTTCGGATGTGGTGCTGGAGATGCTTCCAGGCGAATCACATTTTTCGACTCCAGGCGTCACCGATGCGACGCTTCGTGAACAAGCGAGTGCACTGCGATGGGACGCCGATTCACAGCGTCTCATCATCAAAGATTGGGTCGTGGATGATCCCATGCTGGTCATACGGATTTCGCCGCTCGCGGCAAATGATCTCGGTAGCAAGCCGTGATTGAGAGCGTGCATGAAATGTAGGTGACACGCGGCACGTGCGAAAAACGTCGACTCGGGATTTCCGAGGAACGTTCTAAATCGCAGTCTGTTAAGATAGTTCGAGCTGCACTCCGTCGCCCAAAAAATTGGAACGGAAGGGAAAACAGTGAAACGAACAAGACTTACGTTTTAAGTCGTTTCATTTCATCCCAATAACTTTGGCACGTGGACTATCGCAGATGGTAACTCTGTCCTTCAAAGACGGTGGCACTCGTTGCGGAGGCCGCAGGGACGATCGCGGTGGCGTCCAGACCCGGCGTTAGCGTCCAAGGTTCGCTTTCCGCCAGTCCAACCGATATTCATCTTCATTACGACACGAGCAACGAATCATGACGAATCCTGATCGATTCTCACGCATTAACATTTGGACTCATTGCCGGCTAGCCGCATTGATCGTCGGCACAAGCTTGGTTTTTTCAACGCTGCGAGCCGAAGAGATCACCGGTGATTGGTCCCTTGACCTCGAATCGGGCATGCCGGCGTGGATGCGTGTGGTTCAGCAGGACGGTCAGACGCAAGTCTACATGCGTTTGTATATAGGCCCAACCGGCCCCTATGCCGCCGAGCAGGTAGAGGGGCGATTGAAGTTTGAGATTCGAAGAAACCCAAAAAATAAAAATGGGCACGCGTCGGTCACGAAGGTGGACGTAGGGATGAAGGAGGGCAAGCTCGAAGGTGTCCTTGAGCGTCAGCTCGCCGATGGAACATCCCAGCGTGATGCGTTTACGGGAACCCGAGTCCCGCCGATGCCCGCATTGGCTCCCGATTTGTCGAAGGTCCGGTTTGGGCATCCGATCATGATTTTCAACGGTAAAGACATGAGCGGTTGGCGAACTCACGAATCTGACAAGACGAATGGATGGAGCGTGATTGATGGAATGCTGGTGAACACCACCACCAAGACCGACTTTAGTCCCACTGGCTTGTACGCAAATTTACGCACCGAAGCTGAATTTGAAGACTTTTGGTTGCACATCGAATTCCTGGTGGAAGAAGCACGCAACAGCGGTATTTATCTGCGAGGAATGTATGAGGCTCAGGTGGTCGACCGGGACAGCCGGATGCAAGGCATTCAGGGGGTGGGGGCAATCTTTGGTGCGATCGCGCCATCGAGCAACGCGGGAAAACCGGGTGGCCAATGGCAAACGTACGATCTGACTCTGGTCGATCGGCACGTTACCGTCGTGCTGAATGGCGTCAAAGTTATCGACAACCAACCCATCGACGCCCCGACCGCGGGAGCCATCTATACGAACGCCGCCGCATCGGGGCCGATCTATCTGCAAGGTGACCATACCTCGGTCAAATACAAGAATATCTACTTAGCACCGGTGCTAAAGGATTGATCGTGCAAGCACGAAGCGTTCGCTCGCTTTCTCGTTTGCTGGGCTGTTGAAAATAACATCATCGGTGCTGACGAGAGCCGCATTTACAACATTCGCATTTATAGGCGAATTGGCGAAGATCACGGTTGCTCAGGCTGCTTTGAAGAGCACTTGTTTGCGTGGCACTCGGCCGATCGCTTCATGACCGTAGGTGGAAAGCGTTGCATCCGCGACTTCAAAGCCGTGGCGAAATAGCAAACTGAACTCGTGATCGGTCAACCGTCGCAGTGTAGTTTCAAGCTGCGAGACCAAATCAACTTCGCTATCGGTTAATGCGGGTTTGCCGCCATCGGGACTTCGCGAATACACCTTCTGCGTCCTCAGTCCGAGTCGCAGATAGGCTCCGGTTCCAGGATTCTGCTTGAAGTATTCCATCAGCATCCGCGCCCGTAGACTACGTACTTGGTCGGTCGCAACATCCACCAACCGCATCGATGCCTTTAAATATCCGGGCCGCCAACGCGATTGCCTTGTTTCGGTTGAAAGTGGGCGTGATGCATCGCAAACGATTAAGAAATCGGTCCCTTCGCGTAGCCCGTCGCCGGGCTTGAACAGTGATTCGACCCCTAAATTGTCATACACTCCACCGTCCCAAAGATGCAGACGTTTGTATTTAGGAGCGATCGTGTGCCAATCGTCTTCGCGAAATTCACTCCATTGATGTTGTCGTGATCGGATCATTAGCGGACCGATCAAACCGGGGACTGCCGCGGATGCTGCCAGTGCATGTGACAATCGGAAATCGGGATCGGTGATGTATTTGGTTTGGTAATCGCCCATCAAGTCACGTTGAAATCGCCAGTTCTTTCCGGTCTGGTAGCAGGTCGCGTTGATGATCCAGTTCGGCGCGATTGGCAAATCGGCCAGCGAT
>NZ_JBFHFD010000212.1:0-13152 GCF_041583735.1 Novipirellula sp. | reverse complement strand
CAACCACGATTCGGATATCGTTGTTGATAACGATGCTCTCGTTTTTCTTTCTTGATAAAACTAACATTGATTCCAGTCCTTTCCTAACCGGCCCTGATTCTTCAAACTTAATTCGCCTACAGTCCCGATGCACACAGTGTTCTCGTTGTTTCGACACAGTGTTTTGGACACAGTGTTTTCGCACAGTGTTTGGACACAGTGCGTGTTAGACACAGTGCCAGAGGGAGGAGAGACATTTGAAGCAGGTGCTTCGCGGATCCCGCTTCCCTGATCTCATTGACTGTGATCATCCACTATGATCATCGCACGTAGGCCGGTTGTGTCCGCAGGATCGCTCCGTGTACGCCCGCTTTCCTGACACAATGAACTCTAAGTCAAAAATAGCATCAGTCAAGGAATTATGCCTTGACAAACCTCGATTTTTGACCTTTCGCCCTCCCAGAGGGCTTGTAGGCCTCCTCAGCGTGGGTCTGATTTCGGCCCCAAAGTTGCTCAAACGCCCTAAAACGAGCATTTTTAGCAGCATTGACCCTGCTCATTTCAAAAGCTGCTTACCGCGCCGTTTTTAGACGTCCCGGAACCATTAGGGCTTTTCGTTCGTCGTACTGTTAGGTAGACACCTCTGTGTGAGTACCGAAGCAGCGTGATTTCTTGAGACAAAATCGAGACTTTCACTAAAATCACAGGCCCCTTCTTCCTCGTGACCGGTTCAAACGAAATGGTTCATGCCCTTCCTAGCAACGACGATTCGAGGCCAACTCGAGGCAAGATGTTTACTCCCGAACGAGCCACCGAGATGCTCCCCCTGCTGCGGATCATCCTACGGGATGCTTTGCAGCTGAACCATTCGATCGAGCGGCAACGGGACCAGATTGCGGGCATCGACCGATTGGCCGAGAGGATGGATCACCCCTCGTATCGCGATGAGGTACACGACATTCGCGTGACCCTGGCCGACGAAGAGGCCAAGTTGGAACAATGCCTCTTGGAGCTGACCGAACTAGGGGTCACACCTCATTTGCCGCTCAACGGAATCATCGATTTTCCCGCGATTGTCAATCGCCAACCTGCCTGTCTTTGTTGGTCGCTCGGCGAGGATTCCGTCGATTACTGGCACGACCCTGGACAAGCCCCCGAATTGCGACGCCCACTGCCTCGCAAAACCTTGGGTACCGAAAAATGCCTGTGACGAAATGGACGAAATGCCAACGTCGATGGCATAACGTGTAAGTCAAGCCACTGCCCCCATGAAGAAGAAACGGATTTCACCGAAATGAATCACGCCGAATCGGATCCCCCCGAAGAATCGATCGTGCTGCGAGGCGCCCGGTTTAACGTTCACGCGATGTCGATCCGCGGCAGCGACGGCAAGACCTATGTTCGCGAAGTGGTTCGTCACCCCGGAGCCGTAGTCATTTTGCCGCTATTGGATGACGACACGCTGGTGATGATCGAAAACAACCGCCCCTCGGTGGGCGAAACGTTATTAGAACTGCCCGCTGGCACGCGAGAACCGGATGAACCCGCCGAACAGACTGCATTTCGCGAGCTGATCGAAGAAACCGGTTACCAAGCAAAATCGGTTAGCCTGGTGCACGAGTTCTATTCAGCTCCCGGAATCAGTGACGAGCTGATGCTGTTGTATGTCGCCCGTGATTTGACCCGCGGCGAACATGCCCGCGAAGCTACCGAACAGATCGAGAATCGCATCGCAAGTCGCGAGGATGTTCGTAGCTGGATTGCCGAAGGGCGAATCCGAGACGCCAAAACGCTGGTGGGTTTGTATGCGTTTTTGGCGGGAACGCTTTCGATCGAGAAGCAAGACTCGAAGTGAGTTTTGCTTCGTCGTTTCACATGGGGGCTCGCAACGCGAAAGCGAGCCGGCTGCGGCTTACGAGTTTTGGATCGGTTGTCCGGTGCCCAGCTGAGCGAGTACTTGCAGCACGCCATTGAGGTGAGCCAAACGGGGTCCGAAGCGATCGACAAATTCGTTGAGCATGAATTCGCCTTCCATCAAATGCTCTTCGTTTTCCAAGATTTCTTCGGTCAAGCTATCGAGGAACCCGGTCTGCACTCGGCTTAGCGTTTCGGCGGCTTGCCGACAGGCACGTGAAAGTTCGGGATTGGAATCTTTCCACTGCTGCAACTCGCCAGCGCGTTGCTTTTGGATTGCCGCATTTTGCTGGATCAAATCTTGCAGCAAACGATTCTGTTGATTCTGGCTTGCCACCATTTGACGCAGCAGTTCGATGGTCAAACGGCTCTCGGAGATCGAAGCGTCGGATCCGGTTTCGGGAGAAACGTCAATACGGAACATAGGCGAGGCAGGTTCCTGGTCGTAAGACATGGGCGTAATTTCCTATTGCGTTAACTGCGGGGGCGATAAAGTCATCGAGCACTGCATAAAAGCACAATGGCAGAGCCATCGCACGCGGTGCGTCAACAAAAATTGCCCGAAAACAAAACTGGCGAACAAAATTTGGAAAAGCGGACGCTGGGAGGCAAGCCGGCTTGCCTCATTTGTCGTGGCATGATGATTGCCCCGAGTATAACCAGCAAAAAATGGAGTTGTCGAGCAAACCGTGCGGACAATCGAAATTTCTAAGCGGGGCGGTGAACTTGCCGAGCTTTCCCCCTAAATCACCTTGACGTCACCAATCCCCTGAATTACCAGACGCCCAATTTACAGATTCAACCGTTAAAGTCGGCAGGACCGGAACGCCGATGAGATCGCTAGGGATCTGCCGCTCCGATCATCCCGCTGTGCTTTGACGCTGAAACAAATCGCGGTTCTGACGCTTACCGAGCGGCGATCCAATCGAGGCGGAACCGCAAGAGATTGCGGTAACGGCTCTCCCGATGGCCCTGCGGTACCACTGGGGAACTTCTCGTTCGTTATTCACCAAGCCCACTATCCCTCATTACCCCTGCTAAGAACTGAATGCCCGATCCGACCAACCCGACGATTGGATACTTTACGGTGGTTCAAGATGACCGCACCGGTTGGACCGGAGGGTTGTTGATTTTGAACCGCGGTGGTCGCCCGGTAGAGTTTCAGTGCACGTTGCCCGTTCGTCCGTCTCGGGCACACGAGATCTTGTTCGGCACCACGATGCGAGACCATTTGATTGGCGAAGTGATCGGTCCGATGCTGGTCACCAAATGCCGCACCCCCTTATCGCTACTGTGTTGCGACCAAATCGAATCGCTCTCGCTGAACTCGCGAGGCGAAGTGCCCGTGGCGCTCGTTTCCGAAGCAGCCGAAGGCGACGAGGGGCCGATCACCAGCGACATGTTGACCGGATCGTCCCAAGTCACGCTGGTCAACGCAACGCTGCACGTGCCACTGGAACGAGCCAGCGCAGTAGAAACGCTGGCGAAACACTTCGAAGACATGCCCGACGCGATCGAGCCGTTCGAGCGAATCCGTGAAGCGATCCGCGAGGCCCAGTCGCAAATTGCGCGTGCAGCTTAACGCTGCGATAATCAAAGACATTTAGGTAGCCGAAGGCGTGCGTTTGGATCGTGCTGAAGTAAGATCGCACGAACGCCTTGACGACTTCCGCTACGCCCCAACCGACTGCTGCGAAAGTTTTAACGACTTCCGCTACGGCTCTAACCGACACAAAGCCCCTTATGTTGAACGTCGAGATTAACTCGCAAGCAAGTTGGTGTGAGAGCGATCTGGTTCCCACGGGCACTTACGAACTAACGATCGACGCCATCGAACCGCGTTCGCTGCCGATCCGAGTCTCGCCATTGACAGCACGTGTCACGGGATTCTTGTTCCCCGAAGCGAACCAGTGGGTCCCCCCGAACGCAAAGCCTGCGGCACCGGGCAACGAATCGAGCAGCGTGAAGATCGCCGAGGCAACGAAAAAGAAACCGAAGGTGGATCGCAAACGGCATCGCATCAAACCGCCCAACGACGTCGTTAAACTGCAAGACCGTTTGTATTACTTGCTGCAGCCGCCACTGGATCTTTTGGTCGGCAGCGGCCAATTGAACTTCCCCTTTGAACCGTTCCCTTATCAATTGGATGGGATTGCGTTCATGTTTCCCCGCTTTGCCTGCGTCTTAGCCGACGAGATGGGGCTGGGAAAAACGATGCAGGCGATCAGCACAATTCGCTTGCTGCTTTGCAGTGGCGAAGTGCGAAGCGTCTTGCTGGTATGTCCCAAGCCATTGGTTTCAAATTGGCTGAGAGAGTTCCGTGTTTGGGCCCCCGAGATCCCCGTCGTTGCGATCGAAGGCAATGCAGCAAAACGCGAGTTCCAGTGGCGTTCGCCGGAGATTCCCGTCAAGGTTGCCAATTATGAATTGTTGATGCGTGACAAGGAAACGGTGCTCGAGAGCGGATTGCATTTCGACCTTGTCGCACTGGATGAGGCGCAGCGGATCAAAAACCGCAACAGCACGACCAGCGAGATCGTCAAGGCGATCCCGCGAACCCGATCATGGGCACTGACCGGCACCCCGGTGGAAAATTCGCCTGACGATTTGGTAGGCATCTTTGAATTCCTTTCGCCGGGATTCTTGCAAATTGGGATGCCGATGCCACAGATGGCGGCCGCCTCACGCGAGTACATTTTGCGTCGCACCAAAGACATGGTGCTCGACGATATGCCGCCGAAACTGTATCGCGACGCCGAGTTGGATCTGACGCCCGAGCAGTGGTCGACGTACGAGCAAGCGGAATCCGAAGGGGTGATTCAGCTCGAAAAGCTTGACGAGATGCTGACGATCCAGCACGTTTTTGAATTGGTGCTGAGACTGAAACAAATCTGCAATTTTGATCCGGTCTCGGGCAGCAGCACTAAACTCGAACGTTTGGTCGCCGACATGGAAGAGGTTGCCGCGAGCGGGAAAAAGGCGATCGTGTTTAGCCAGTGGGTCAACAGTATTGACCAGATGAAACCGGCACTCGAACGTTTTGGACCGCTGGAGTATCACGGCCGAATCCCGCACAAACAACGCGAAGGGGTGATCGACAAGTTCAAAAACGATCCCGACAGCCACGTGATCTTGATGAGCTACGGTGCGGGAAGCGTGGGGTTGAATCTGCAGTTCTGTGAATACGTCTTTTTGTTTGACCGTTGGTGGAATCCGGCGATCGAGGACCAAGCGATCAACCGAGCGCATCGGATCGGGGCCAAAGGTGCCGTCACGGTGACGCGGATGTTGGCCATGAACACGATCGAACAACGGATCGCGGCAGTGTTGGACCAGAAACGCGAAATGTTTGATGCATTGTTCTCGGAACAGGGAGGTCCGGTTGCAGCCGGTGGACTTAGCCGCGAAGAGATCTTTGGTCTGTTCGACCTGCGTGCTCCCTGCGGCAAAAAGGTCGCTTGATTCTATAGATCAGTGTCGTTTTGATTTGCGGCACTGTTTGATCTGCGGCACCGTTTGCTCAGAGGCACTGTGATAGCGAGAAACCACTCGGGGGCTGCAAGATCCTGTTATACTGACAACACCTCACCCGCGAAGGGCCGTTGTCACCCCCGCCTTCGCTGCCGCCCAGTCCGCGTCCAGGAAAACGTATCACGTGTTTCCCGCAGCCTACCTATCCCTGTGTCGCTTGCCCTGCAGCGTGGCATTGTCGTTTTCGCTGGCTTGGATCGCTGTAACCTTGGCGAACGCACCGTCTGGTTCCGCGGCGCCACCGTCGCTCACCACCGCAGACTCCGTCGACTTTGCCACCGACGTCGCTCCGATTCTGGAATCGCACTGCTTAAACTGCCACAACGACGTCGATCGCAGTGGCGACCTTTCGCTGACGACCGCAACCGCCTTGTTTGATAGCGGAGCGATTTCAGCCGACCTTGGCACTACCAGTCGGTTGATCGAAATGATCACGCCGATCGATGGCAGTGCGGAAATGCCTCAGGATGCTCCGCCGCTTTCGCAAGCACAAATCGATGTCCTGAGCCGATGGATCAGCGGCGGCGCGGTTTGGCCTGATGATGTCACGCTCGCGCAACCATCTGTGTCCGATCTGGAGTGGTGGTCGCTACGCCCCATCGAAGCACCGCGGATCGACGAGAGCGAACGCGTCCATCCGATCGACGTGCTGATTGATGCCAAGTTAAACGCAAACGGGCTTCGACCGGTCGGTACTGCCGATCCGACAACGCTGGTCCGCCGGCTGCATTACGATTTAACCGGACTGCCACCCACGACCGCTGAAATCCACACGTTTTTGGACGACGCAAAAACCGATCCCGAAAGCGCCTTCATCACGCGGGTGGATCGTCTGCTGGCTTCGCCCCGTTTCGGTGAAAAGTGGGGGCAACGTTGGCTCGACGTCGCTCGCTATGCCGAGACGCATGGATACGACAAGGACAAACCACGCACCAACGCGTGGCCTTACCGCGACTATGTCATTCGCAGTTTTAATGACGACAAACCCTATTGGCGGTTTGTCCAGGAACAAGTCGCCGGGGACGCATTGTTCCCGGGCGAACCCGATGGAATTATCGGTCTGGGATTCCTCGCGGCGGGCCCCTGGGATTTCATCGGGCACACCGAGGTGGGCGAAGGAAAACTCGATGGACGGATTGCCAAACATCTCGACCGCGATGAAATGGTCTCGGCCGTGTTCAATGTTTTCATGAGCACGACGGTTCAATGCGCCCAGTGTCATCATCACAAGTTTGATCCGATTCGGGCAGACGATTACTACCGATTGCATGCGGTATTCGCCGGGATCGATCGAGCGGATCGTGTCTACGCCGGGTTGTCACCGGAACAAGAACATCAACGACGGCAATTGATCGAACAAATCGCGGCTCTGGAAAAACAGCAAAGCGAAATTCAGTCCGAACGAGATCGTGTGATCGGCGAGCCCACCCGAGCGCTGGATCGTCGCATCGAGGAACTGATGCAAAAGCACGGAGTGGAGCAATCGGTTGCGTTCGGCTACCACAGCCAAATTGAACACCGTCAAATCGTCTCGGTCCCGGACACGCCCAAGTGGGTCCAACTGGATCTCGGAGAACCTCGTTCGATCGCCCTGATCCGCTTGACACCCGCATTTGACAATTACAACGCGATTGGGGCAGGATTTGGATTTCCGCTGCGGTACCGCATCGAAGTTTCCAACGACGAACAATTTGCGGATGCATCGGTACGCTGCGTTTTTGACGCGAGCAGTGAAGACCAACCGAATCCAAAGTTTGAGCAAATCGTGGCTGAAACATCCGGGCCAGCCTTTCGTTTCCTGCGTGTGACGGCAACCAAGTTGTCACCGCGAAGCGGTGATTTCATTTTTGCGTTGGGCGAAATCGAAGCGTTGGATTCCCAATCGGGTGAAAACGTGGCGTTGCATGCGACGGTCACCTCGCTTGACAGCATCGAGGCCAAACCGCGATGGAGTGTTAGCAATCTGACCGACGGCATTGCTTATCGCCGAGTCGAGGGTGAATCCGCGATCACGAAGCTGATCCAACTGCAACGCGATCGAGCGAGGATAGTGCGAAACTTGGATACGGCTCGCTTCGAATCACGACTGACAAAGATCACTCAGTCGCTGAGCGATCTGCGAACCCAGCAAAATCAATTTCCGGTGGGTGCGAAGGTTTACGCGGCGGCAACTCACTTCGATGTGCAAGGAAAATTCAAGCCAACCGAGGGCAAACCTCGCCCGATCCACTTGCTGCACCGCGGTGACCTGCAATCCCCGCTCGAACGGGTCGATCCGGGGCTTCCGGTGCTGTGGAATCCGAAATCGCCCTCCGCATGTGCCGCCAAGGACGCAAACGAGACGGACTCGCGAGCCTGTTTAGCTCGCTACCTCACCGCACATGACAACCCGTTGGTTTGGCGGAGCATCGCCAATCGACTTTGGCAGTGGGTGTTTGGCCAGCCGCTGGTTAGCACCCCAAATGATTTTGGCCGGATGGGGACGCTGCCGACGCATCCCGAACTGTTGGATTACTTGGCGACCCGACTGCGAGACGATCCTCGACAATCAATCAAGGCGATCGTGCGATTGATGGTCACCAGCGAAGCCTATCGCCGAGCGAGTTTCGCGGATGCACACAATGTTGCGATCGATTCAAACAACACGCTGCTGTGGCGATTCAATCGTCGCCGGTTGACCGCCGAAGAATTTCGTGACTCGCTGCTTTCGATCAGCGGCGTGCTGCGATTGGACGATCGCGGGGGCCCGAGTTTTCAAGATTTTGTGATCGAGAAACCCCAGCATTCCCCTCATTATGAATACCATCTTCACGACCCCGACGATCCCAAATCGCATCGACGCAGCATCTATCGTTTTGTTGTCCGCAGCCAGCCACAGCCGATGATGACAACGCTCGATTGTGCTGATCCGTCGATCAGTGTCCCTCAGCGTGATGAATCGACCACGGCCCTTCAAGCGCTGACGCAGTGGAACCATCGCTTGACCGAGGCGATGTCGAAACAATTTGCGACGAGATTGACGTCGACGAGCCCATCCAACACGACGGACCAACAAATTGACCTCGCCTGCCAATGGATGTGGGGGCGTCATCCTAGCGACGACGAGCGAACGATGCTGCGTGCATTGATGCAAACGCACGGCGAAGCAACGCTAGCGCGAGTGATGTTCAACACCAGCCAATTCATTTACGTCGAGTAACGAGTCTCCATGAACAACCTTCGCTCTCACCTCACCCGACGATCATGGATTGGCAATGGGCTTTCGAGTTTGGCGAGCATCGCGTTTGCGGATTTGCTAAACCGCGATCATGTGCAAGCCGAAACAACCCGCTCGACGACACGACGGCATCATCCCCCGCGTGCTAAACGCGTGATCCAGTTATTCATGGCGGGTGCTGCCAGCCATGTGGACACGTTTGATTACAAGCCGCTACTAAAAACGCAACATGGCAAGCCATGGGATCCGGGTGAACCGGTGGAATTGTTCCAAAGCACACCGGGAGCATGTATGGCCAGTCCGTGGCAATTCAATCCCTATGGTGAATCGGGCAAAATGCTCAGTGACATTGTCGCCCCCTTGGGTGACGTGGTCGACAAGATCGCGTTCATTCACAACGTGGTCGCAAAAACGGGCGTCCATAGCCAAGCGACGCTGCTGCAAACGACTGGTTTCCAGTTGCCGGGCTTTCCAAGCGCCGGATCGTGGATCTCCTATGGACTGGGCAGCGAGAACGAGAACCTACCCGCCTTTGTCGTCTTACCCGACCACCGCGGATTGGCGTCTAACGGAGCCAAGAACTGGGCCAATGCATTTTTGTCGGCCGAGCACCAAGGCACCGTCATCCGTCCTGGGGACGAGACGCCGATTCGTGATTTATTCGCTCCCGAAAGTGATTTCATCACTCCCGGCAACGACGTCGCTGGCCTGGAAACGCTTCGCCGCCTGAATCTCGCCTACGCAGAAAAGCGGGCTGACGATGACCGGCTTGCCGCGCGAGTGCGATCCTACGAGCTTGCCGCAGCGATGCAAATCAGTGCTACGGATGCACTGGATGTTTCTGCCGAACCGCAATACATTCGTGCGATGTACGGGCTTGCCGATGAAGGTTCACGGATCGACGACTCGGTCATCAACAGCAAAGCGGAAACGGAATTTTTTGGCCGCAAGTGCTTGGTCGCTCGTCGCTTACTTGAACGTGGCGTTCGTTTTGTGCAAGTTTGGAGCGGTAATGACAACGGGCATCCCCGTCGCAATTGGGACAGCCACGAAAATGTCCAGCGTGATCACGAACCGTTGGCACGCGGGATGGCCACCGGAGCCGCGGCGCTGATCAAAGATTTGGAACAGCGTGGGATGCTCGAGGACACGATCATTTTATGGACGACTGAATTCGGACGGATGCCTTGTTCGCAAGGCAGCAAAGGCCGCGACCATAATCCGTTTGTATTTACCAATTGGTTGTGCGGAGGCGGTATCCAAGGTGGCAGCTATGGGCCGAGTGATGAGTGGGGATATAAACCGCAATCGAGTTCACAGCGTACCGAGGTCTACGACATCTACGCGACAATCCTGCATCAATTAGGAATTGACCACACGCGGTTGGCGGTGCGAAACAATGGGATCGATCGCCGCTTGACCGACGTCCACGGCCACGTGCTGAAGGAAGTCATCGCCAGCTGATTTTGGCAACCCTATCAAAACGATTCAAACGCGTCGTTGCTGGCAAAAAACGCATCGAGGGTGGAATCGAGTGACGATTGTGCGTCGGCGGTCTTGTGCGGTTCCGTGACCGCGATGTGAACCGATGGATCGGGCGATTGCACCTCGGATGCCTCTGCGTTTTGCCAAGCTGACTTTGTCGGCATTGTCGCGACGGACGTTTCCACCGAGACGATCTCTTCGCCTCCGACGAGTCGCCGCAAATCAAACATGTCCAACCACGGCGTTGCTGCCGTGATCGCAATGTTCAAATCGGGTCCGCGTTCGAGTCTTGCCAATGCATTGATCACCTGCAACGCGTCAAACGCGGTCACAAATCCATCGCCGCTGACGTCAAAGTAACGATTGGGCCAATCGATCACAGCGAGCGGATTCTGCAAACGTCCGTCTTCGAACGAATAGGTTCTCGAATCGAGTTCGTTGATCACCAGCAGGGCATCCGCGGCGGTAATCAACCCATCATTGTTCGCATCGGTTTTGCGAATCAGGTTTTGCCAGGGCAAAGGCAACCCGACTTCGATCACTCGCGGCAGCGGGTTACGTTCATTCACAAGCGATCGCAAAAACACTCCGTTGCGAACCCGCGTTGATCCCATCCGCCAATCGGCCGGCTGGCGGAGCCGAATATTGCCGCCCGCGAAACTGCCCACCTGGATCGATTCGCTCTGAGGCGACAAACGCGATACTGAATCGGCATCGATAAACAAATTGGACACCGCGTCTTCGGCAAGCTGGATAACTTCGAAATTTCTCGTTTGATACAAATCATCCAACAGACTCGCGGGCGTCGTCGCGGTCAGAAACTGAAGCGTATTCCTGCCACTGCCGCCGTCAAAGCGAAGATCGATTGAATCGGTAAGCGATTCGGGATCAAGATCAAGTCGAAACGTTTCGTCGTCGGCGGTGCCAAGCACGAGCACCGTTCCCATTTGGATCACCAACCCGTCGTCGGTCGACGCCGATCCGATCAGCGAACTTTCAAAACGAATCCCGTCTTCGTCGCGAGTGACAAAGAAACCCTCTCCGAGTGAACTCGAATTGAACGCCACGGTGCTTTCGATTAGCGTCACGGCGACGTGGCTGCCAGCAATCCCGCCTGCGGAACCCGAGGCGTGGTTCTCGCTAACCTTGCTGCGAATCAAGTCAAGCGAACCGCTACCGATCACAATCGCGCCCCCTCGAATCGTGGCAGCATTCCCCGTGACTACCGAGTCGTGCAGCCCGATGTGAGCGTCGCTAGCGAAGATAGCGCCCCCCAAGTCGGCATTACCACCGGTCAGCGTCACTGACTGAAAATGGACTCGAACGCCCGCCTCGACGATGGAAAAAAGGCGACTCGTTCCCGCAGCGTCGATGATCGTCAGCTCCGAACTGTGGCCGGCGAAAACGACATCGTCTCGAATCTCGATTGCCCCGAGTCGAATTTCCAGCGGCGAGACAACCGACGGAGCGAATCGGACTTCGAATTCACCGGGGGTTGCGTTGGCGACGGCGATGGCTTCGCGAAGACTCATTTCCAGATTCGCAGGATCAGCGGGATCGGGGTCCGCTTGGTCATCGGCGGTCGTCACGATCACGACAAGATCACTCTCGGTTTGTCGCTCGTAAGCCCCGATATCAACACCGCCTCCGACATGACGCGTATACAGACTTCCACGTTGATCGGTCGTGGCGACCGCATGCAAACTTGGGTCTCCCGCATCGATCGCCAAAGACAGCGGAGCCAACCCGTGCGTGGGAGTGGGGCCACCGTTCATCGCCAATGGCTTCAGAATCTGCTGGACCGGAATCACGCCGCGCCCCTGTGGTGATGGCTGCCCCACAATATTCGAGTCTCGTCCGTGATCGATCCCGCCAGCGGATGTGGGATCCCCGATCAAATTGAACGAACCGGTAAACGTGCCGCCCAGCGCCGACAACTCGTTACCCGTTGTCGCTTCGTTTCCAGCGACAATCGAATGGGTCAGTGTCGTCACCGCGTTGGCTGAAACGATGCCGCCGCCCTGGGCATCAGCGAGATTTCCCGAAATGGTGCTCTGCAAAATTTCAGCCGTCCCGGTGAACTGCAGCAATCCACCGGCATCCGCCGAGGCGTGATTCCCCGAGATCGTACTCTGATTGATCCGGCTCTGATTGCTCAGCGTCAAACCGCCCCCAAAGCGGGCTTGATTGTGATCGATCGTGCTGTTTTGGATCACGGTTTGGCTGCGAACTGCCGAGTAAACGCCGCCCCCAAGCCCGTCGGCGGTATTTCCCGTGACGCGACTCTGCTGTAGCGTCAAGTTCTCGGCCGACCAGATCGCACCGCCACTGCCTGAGACGCCCGTTCCCCGTGCGTGACCGCCACTCAGTTGCAGATCGCGAATCACCACATCAATCGAACGATCCGAATCACGGTCGTCAATCGTAAACAGTCGCGAATCCCCATTGCCCTCGATCGACAAACGTGACGCGCCAAGTCCGACCAATTCCAAGTCGTCTCGGATAACCAATTCGCCAAGCGACAACTGGATCACCCCGAGTGTCAGCGACGGATCAAACTCAATGCGATCGATCCCGATGCTGGCGTTCGCCAAATCAATCGCTTCGCGAAGGCTGAGGTCCGACGGGTCGCTGACCAACGCATCGGCATCCCATTCATCGTCGAGCGTCGTTACAACAAACCGATTCGTCGACAAAGATTGCAACTCATACGCCCCGATATCCAAATCGGTATCGCCAAACGCATCGGCCCCGCGGGCAAAAACGCTGCCGCGTTGATCGCTTGTTAACACGTTTCCAAAATTGTCGACGGCTAACGAGCGACGGGCCGCACTGATGGCGGGATTGTCAACTCGATTGACCAACGCATGCGTTTGCGTGACGCCACCGTAGAAATCAAGCGGCTTCAACACGGTCGAAAACGGCAACGGAACAGGTCCACCGAAACCATCATCGCGTCCCAAAACGTTCTCACTCTGCAGCGCCGGATCGAGCCCACCGCTGGACGACGGATCCCCGACCAAGTT
>NZ_JBFHFD010000211.1:0-13183 GCF_041583735.1 Novipirellula sp. | reverse complement strand
GATTTGTTACTGCAACATCCCGGGTCGAGTTCGCAGCATGACCAATATCGCCGCATAGATTATCGCAAGGAAACGATTCGCGTTTCGGAGCAATTTCGCCGTGACAAGGGATCGCGTTTTTTACTGATTGCGAATCAAAAGACCGACGTCAACGACATCGAAAAATGGACGCAACTTGCCGACTATTTCGGTAGCGGTTTGGATGTGTGGGACGTTTCCTACTATGGTTTTCTGGACCTGGTCCGCAAGATCGAAGCCGATAAATCGATGCTCGAGATGTGGCGTGGCATGACGATCATCATTCCCAACAACTACTACCAAACCCCAATCGGAAAAAAGACGGCATTTGAGCAACTTGCCAAGTCACAGTTTTTGGTGGCTGCTGCGGATTTCGACATCAATTTCTATATCGTGGGTGATTCACGCAGCGGGGGCGCCGCGGCACTGCAGGCCTACCTCATCCCGATCAACCGCAGCAAAACCGCCAGCCAAATTAAAACTCAGCGAGCTTTTCTGAAACAAATCAATCGTTGGAATCAATATGTCCAGCGGACTGGCGACGTGGTCGGCGGAATCACATCCGGCGCCGATGCGATTGCCGATGCCTCACTCGGCGCGGTGCACGAATTCGAGATTCAAAAAAGAACATTCCTGTTTCAACCCAAACCGATATGGCTCGAGCAAGAAGCCGTCCGGCTTCAGAGCAAATTGCGAGCACAGGATCCACTGCACCGCTGGGTCATCGTCTATCGCAACGACACCGGCGATACCGACACGTCATGGGGATTTTTTCGCAAACGAAAAATCGGCAGACTCGAAGCACGGCGTTCGCTCGATTCGAGCAAAGGGTCCGCAGTCCTGTTCGAAGTCGACTCGATCGATATCATCGGTGACGACTTTATTAACAGCGAGGCGAACAAGCATGGTATTTTTCTAACACTGAAATTCGAAGACAAGGTGGATCGTTTTATCCGCTTGGTCAGCGAGCGGACCTTTCCCCGGTTTCGCGAAAACTACATCGACCGTCCGCTGACCGCCGACGAGATCCAGCAGATCGGCGGCGCCTTGATCGATTCGATTGTGGTTGATCTGTTCAACGAGCAGCAAATCGCTCGCGATGCAAAAACGTGGGGCACCAACAGCGTCAAATCACTGATGCCGAAGTTGAATTATCTGGCCGAGCGTTCGCTGAATTATGGATTGACGTATCGTCAGATGCAGGAAAATGAAGCGTCGATCTCACTGCTGTTTCAATTGCTGGCCAACATTCGCTATATCGCAAAACAGTCACGCACGATCTGGGACTATCCCGTCTTTCCCACCGCGTTATTCAAACGAAGTCGAGCTGTCACACGACACATGCTCAATCGTGCCGACCAGATCATCGCGAATCTGTTCGGGCCCAAACTCAGTTGGTGGGATAAATGGAGTTCTGCGGGCGACGATTACGATCCGTTTGGAACTCAAAAAAACGCTGCTCCCAAAGGGATCGCTCGCAAAGCGGCCATCGAAGCAATCGACAAGTGGGAAGCGGGACTGCGAACGCACAAAATACCGCTAACGCAATTTGAACGCGCTCAACATCATCCCGGTTTAACTTACGATCCCGAACTGCTGAGGGCCGAGGATCGCGTGGTTTCCGGTACGGTTTACGATCAATGGGTACAGAACGAAAGAGCGTTGGAAATGCAGCGGGCGGAAACCGAATACGCGGTCGCTAAACAGCGCAGCGAATTCCTAGTCCCCTTGGTGACCGGATCCACGATGCAGCTTGAAACACCGACCCAACAAACGCAGCAATAACGTTGCCAACAAATCACGGCTGAAATCCCCGTCTTCCTTTTCTCGCGTGATTTACCGTATGCTTTTGCTTGACCTCGCCCCCGCTTCGAACTTACCACTTTTTTAATCCACAGGAGAAACACGGTCGTGAACGAATCCATCGCGCAACGTGTGGCAGAGTTACGAACCGAGATCCGCCGTTTGGATCACATGTATTATGTCGAAGCCACTCCTGCGGTCACCGACCTTCAGTACGACCGATTGCTCGAAGAACTTAGGCAACTCGAAACCGAACATCCCGAATTCGCCTCGGCCGACTCACCAACCCAACGCGTGGGTGACGCACCGGTCCCGCACTTGGTCCAAGTCGCTCATTCGGTTCCGATGTTGTCAATCGACAACACTTACAGCCGCGAAGAACTGAAGGCGTATTTTGACCGTACCGAAAAAACGCTCGGCGAGCCGATCCAGTGGGTGATGGAATTTAAAATCGACGGCGTCGCAGCCTCGATTCGGTACGAGCAAGGCAATATGGCTGTCGCACTGACCCGTGGCAACGGACAAGTCGGCGACGATATTACTCACAACGCACGCACCATCCGCGATGTACCGCTGCGTTTGGTCGGTGAATCGCCGCCGGAGGTGCTGGAGGTTCGCGGCGAAGTCTATATGACGAATGCGGATTTGGCGGACCTAAATCTACGACAAACCGAGGCGGGTTCCGAGCCTTACAAAAACACGCGCAACGTCACCGCCGGGACGATTCGGTTGCTCGATCCGGCCGTCGCCGCCGAACGCAAACTCCGCTTTTTCTGTCACGGTATCGGCGAAACGACCGGGCTGCGGGCTAAAAACCATATTGAATTTTTGGACGAAGTCGGCAAGCTTGGTATTCCGCCGACCCCCGAAGTCCAGGTGTTTAAAAACTCCGCTGACGCACTGAAGGCCGTTGCGGTGTTTGAAGAGGAGATGCCCGATTTGCCCTTCGAAGTGGACGGCATCGTTTTCAAAGTCAATCGCTTTGACCAACGTGAACGGTTGGGGATTCGCAGCAAGAGTCCACGGTGGGTAATCGCGTATAAATTCGAACGTTACGAAGCGGTCACGGTGCTCGAATCGATCAGCGTCCAAGTCGGCAAGACCGGAGCGATCACTCCGGTGGCTCATCTAAAACCAGTCGATATCGCTGACACGACGGTGTCGCGAGCGTCGCTTCATAACGCCGACGAAATCGAGCGACTGGATGTCCGCGAAGGTGATGTCGTCGTCGTGGAAAAGGCCGGCAAAATCATTCCCAAAGTCGTCCGTGTCGAAAAACACGAACGCAAAACCGAGCATCCTCCGTTTCAATTCCCGACGCATTGTCCTGTTTGCAACACCGAATTGGTGCGTGACGACGGGGGCGTTTATATTCGTTGCCCTAGTCCCGAATGTCCCGCGCAATTACGTCAACGGTTGATCTATTTCGGCAGTCGTCCAGGAATGGACATCGATGGACTCGGAGACGAGTTGGTCGATTTGCTGGTGCAGCGCGGCATCGTATCCAGTTACGCCGATCTGTATCGATTAACCGTCGCGGAGCTTGCCGATGTCAATTGGCTAAAACAACGTAAAGGCAAAGACGGCAAAATGATTGACGTCCAAGTCGGCAAAAAGAATGCGGAAAATCTGGTCGCTGGGGTCGAGGCCAGCCGGACTCGGGGGCTAGCCCGCGTGCTCGCGTCGATTTCAATCCGGCACGTCGGACCGCGAGTCGCTCAGCTGATCACGCGGCATTACCCGACGATCGAGCAACTACAATCCGCATCCATCGAAGACCTCGCATCGATTCATGAAATCGGTGACGCGATCGCCAAGAGCATGCACCAGTTTCTGCACAGCGACTATGGCATGAAAGTCTTCGCCGAGCTTGCCGAAGTGGGTGTCAAACTGAGTGAAGATGTCACGGCACGAAGTGGCGGTCCGCTCGAAGGCAAAACGCTGGTGGTCACCGGAACGCTACAGCAATTCAATCGCGACGAAATCAAAGGTCTAATTGAAAAACTCGGTGGTCGTGCATCGAGCAGTATCAGCAAAAAGACCGACTTCTTGGTCGCTGGTGAAAAGGCAGGCAGCAAGTTGGCAAAGGCCGAGTCGCTGGGGGTGAAGGTTTTGACGGAAGCCGATTTCAAAGCGCTGATCGAAGAATGACAATGCGTCTCTAAATGCAAGTTTGATCGACACTTTTCGCTCTACGCGAGCAAAATTCGCTCGTTCTCAGGCTCCAGTTTAGGAATGCACTGCCTCCGAGGCTCCCGCCTCGTCATTCCCGCTTATTCTCGCACGGCATGCGGGAGCCTGGGAACCAGAGGAAATGCTGCGCCGCTAAAACTTTGGTGTTGTCGTGATTCTTAGTTGAGCTGGTTTTCTGTCACCTCTCCCCCGACTTCGTCGGTGGAGAGGTAACTGCACTGTAGGCTGGAAAGAAAAACTCACTACTAAGATCCGACGTCGATACCAACGTTTTAGCAGTCCAGGGGTAACGGTCTCTGAAAAGTATCGATCTTTTTGGCCGAGCCGCCATTGCGAGCTGAAATGCGGGTAGTGTTTGCAATCGCAGCCTTCGCCGACAATACTTTGATGCCTCGGCTTTGTCTGAAAATACGAAGCACTTCCCGATGAATCACGCCCTTACCCTTTGCCTGCACAACCTCGTCACCGAGAGAGTTAATGAGACCTTTGATTACGACGATGTTTAGTTTGCTGCTTTTTGTGGCCACGGTTCCTGCGATGGGCGTGGACGTCTTCGTCACCCAGGACGGCGCAGGACGAATGGACGGCAGTAGTTGGCAGCATGCGATCTCGGGCGATTCGCTGAAAACCGCAGTCGACGACCGTCTAAACCCTGGTGACCGATTGCTGATTGGAAGTGGCGTTTACCGCGATGCAACGATCACGATCACCCAAGGAGGCGAGCCAGAGCGACCGAAACAAATTGTGGGCGTTGATCGGGGCGAAGGATTGCCGGTGCTACAAGGCACTTGGAATGCCGACGCGCCGAACAAAGGTGCCACTGCCGTTCGGATTGCCGCCGGTGTTGGCTATGTCGGCCTGAAAGACTTGCGGATCGATGGCTACGTGACCGGCGTGTCCATTGCGAAAGCAAGTAAGGGAAAGGACAGTGCCCATCTTTTGTTTGAAGACGTCGATATCCGTCACGCTCGCTATGGATTCTATGTCGCGGACAGTGACGACTTACGATTTGTCGACTGTGATTTGACTCGCTACACCAAACATGGCTTCCGTTTCGAACAGGGATGCGACCGAGTGGAATTGTTGCGATGCACTGCCGATTGTTCCGAAGGCGACGAGTCGTGGGAGAAAAAAACGGAGTTGCTGCCGTTCGGTTTTACCGTCAACAACGGCGACTCGCCCAATCGAGAATTCTTCTTTAATCAATGTGTGGCCCGTAACAACATGATGCCACTGCAAAAGGGAAAATATAAAAACGGAGACGGATTTGTCGTCGAGGGTAGTGCTGAGAACGTCCGTTTCTACCAATGCCGTGCCATTCGCAACCAAGACGCCGGTTTTGATTTGAAGGTGGAAGACGTCAGGTTGTTGGGCTGTGTCGCAGTCAACAACAAACGCAATTTCCGTGTTTGGTCCACCGGCGTGTTGGCGAATTGTTTCGCGGGTGGCGGAGTGCTGGGATTGTGGTGCAATGGAGGCCCCGTATTGGCACAGCGATGTACTTTCTTCGGCTCACGCAGTGCCGCGGTGCAAACCGACGACCGCGCCAAGTTACCCGTCACCGTTCGTGATTGCATTATCGCGGACACAACGCAGGCATTTCGTAAAACGTCGCGTGGACCGATCGCCGCGGAAGCAACGATCATTTCAGACGCTGCCGGTTCGGTTGACGACCCACAATTCGTCGATCCTACCGAGAACTGGGACGGAACCGGTCCCGCTTTTAATAGCCGCCGATATCCAGACAAAGGCTACCACAGCGATCTTAAAACGATGGCCGATCTAAGTAAAAAATGATCCAGCAACCAGTCCGCGAGACATCCACATACCGTAGTGGATCTTGCTAAAGATCCCCATGCGCCGCAGGATGCATCAGTATGGCCGTCGCGGGATGTCGCGAGTGACGTTCGTTGAATCGCTGAACAGCGACGAAACTCTTGACGAGTTCCGCTACCGAGGACAGCTCGGCTACTTTGACTTCGCTTTTGGCTCTTTAGGGTCTTTCGATTTACCCTTCGTTTTTAGCTCGTCGATGTCGATCGAAACTTCCTTCGCGGCGACGGCCGATCTCTCGTACAGGAAAACGGACAGCATCGCTTCTTTCTTGCCTGGCTGTTTGACGACGACACGAGCGGTTGGCATTGCCGAATCGGTTGCAAAAATCTCGCCTTCAAAGTCGGCATCACTTTTTAGTTGAGCAATCGCTTGTTGCACGAGTCCGTCTGCGATATGACGCCCTTGGATCGCCGTTCGCCGTGCATCGACGCGGGCGATCGCAAGTTTACTTGACCTCAATATCGCGATTGCCGACATCGACAACACCGCCGCGGCAAGCGTACACAGCAACAATGCCGAACCCATCCGTCTTCGTGCTCTCTTGAACGGCTGCAACCGGTTTGACATGTTCATTTCCCCGCCTTTTTCGGTTCGATAATTTGCGGAGGGAAGACGACCGTCGACGTTTCGACGACCTTTCGATTATCAGTTGTGTTCCGTCCAACCAGCTCGAGTTCGAGTCCCACGGTTTTGCTTGACGGTTTGGGCTGGACGATCGTGCGAATCGTAAAATCCAGAATATTTTCGGCGAGCACGACATCTGTTGATTTGCCATCGCTCATGACTAATTGATTGTCCGAACGAAAAACCTTGACGATTGCGGCATCACGTCGCTGCAAAGTCAAACTCGAAGCGTTCATGCTCACGACCGTTCCATCGTCAATCGTTTGCGATAACCAAGTCAGAGTATGCTGCAGTTCTTCGGCCGTTGACCCGTCTGACTGGGCAGTTGCCATCGAACGTGCCGAAGCACGGATCACTCCAGCGATCGGAACGAACAGAATCGCGACGAGCCCCGTGCATGCGATCACTTCGATCAAACTGATTCCGTGACGACGCGTTTTTTGGTTGCAATACGTGCTCATGGTTCGCCCCAATGCGATTGCAGCTGTTCCACCGGCTCGTCTTCATCCACACGGCCATTGCGATTGCGGTCCTGCCAAACTTGCGTTGCAATCGTCAACAACTTCGACAACTTGGCGGTCGAATCACGTTGGACCAGCACTCCGGCGGCAAGTTGCTGGCCGTCTTCGGTCACAATCGTTGACCGTTCCGAAGTCGACATTGGACGTGCCCATGCCTTCGCAAACGCCACCTGGTCCGAAAGCAAAATCTTTCGTTGTTGCAGCAACTGATCTGCCTCGAACAACATCGATTTATGCAGCTTCAATCGGCGATGCATTTTTTGGGATCGGGTCAACAAATGAAGCGACGGAATCAGCAGAACCGAAAGCAACATCGATCCGATGACGACGTCCAGCAACGTTGCCCCGCGACGTGGTTTCGCTTGCGGCTTCCTCTCGATTCGCATCATACGTGTCCTGGTCAAGGCACTTGGAATTGGACTTTGCCGGTGGTCGGTGACACGCGAACGTCGCCACTGACACCGCCTTGGATGATCCGCCAACGAAGGTCGCGGTTGGCGGTTCCCAATGGCGAAAAAAGAATTTCGGATGGCGATCCCTCGACGGTGACCTCCGGTCCCAGCTCGAACCACGTCACCCTTTCATCGCGAATCGGCCCAGCGACTTCGGTGATCTGCAACATCGCTTGACCGTCTTTGCGAATTCGCTCGACTCGGACGTCGGCTTGATTGGTGATCGACGTGTTGCGGGCCATCGTCAACGCTTCTGCAACGTGATGGATCACACCGGTTACGCTCCGCTGGGTTGACCAACGCGGCCGTAACACGAATGAGCTTGCCACCGCAGATGCGCTTAGCAACACGACCACCATGACCGCTTCGATCAAAGTGACGCCGTTTCGTTTCGATTTTGGGACCATGATCGACACCTAAAGCGTCGGGACATAAAAATGGGTCGGCGCGGAGGTGCAAACGATCTCTCGCTCGCAGCGTCTCCTCGACGACCCTAAATATTGTGCGAATGCGTTACGGCGTGATTCGCCATGAACGATTCGCTTGGCCTGGATCGCAGCCAGCTCCACCTGGAGACTGGCTACGCCTGATTTAGCGTTTGGTGAACGTACCGGTCGCACGTGCATAGGTGTAATTACGACGGATTGCCGTGATGCGTGTTTGTTCGGCCGGAGTCGTATTGGCAAGGTAACCGCCCGTAACCAGGTCGTTGACACTGCGGGGGAACGCGCCCGTTTCGAGGAAGTAGGTTTGTGCCATACTGTTTAGCGTCGCGACTTCTTGTTCAGACAACTTTTGATCGCTCTTCGCTCGCATCGGCGCGACCGTGGCTACGGTGGCAGCGGCCACGACTGCGAGGATCACAACTGCGGCGATCACTTCAAGCAGCGAAAAGCCGTTCTTTTTATTTCGTTTCATCTGAGTATATACTCCGTGTGTGGACTTTAGATTGCAGGTGGCCAGACAAGAGAGCTATTCTCGTCTACCTAAACCTAGGTCAGAAATCGAAACACGATCCCGTTGGAGCCGAGAAATGCCTAAATTGTTTCAGAGCGTGAGTCCACTTGATGACACGATCCTCTTTGACGGCCTCGAATCGACGCCCAAGCAAATCGAGCTAGCGATCGCAACGGCACGGCAATCCGCGATACTTTGGCACCGTACCCCGCTTTCTCAACGGATACAAATCGCACGCAACTATGCAAAACACTTGAGCGACCATCGTGAAGAAATTCGCGAACTCATTACAAACGAAGTCGGCAAATTGCCTTGGGATGCCGACGCGGAAGTCGGCGCTGCGATCGGCAAAATCGATCTAAGCATCACAGCCCTCCACGAACGACGCAGCAAAACGGTCATTGAATCCGGCAATCTGGCTCGCGTCGTTCGCTATCATCCGCTAGGTGTCGCATTGGTTTTGGGACCGTTTAATTTTCCACTTCATTTGCCTGGAGGCCAGATCGTGCCGGCGCTACTGTCCGGCAACACGATTGTTTTCAAACCGAGCGACCAAGCCACAGCGGTCGGGCAATGGATGATCGATGCATGGCGGCAAGCGGGACTTCCCGATGGCGTGATGCAGATGATCCAAGGAGGCGTCGAGGTTGCCGTCAACGCAATTGACTCGCCGCTAATCAATGCGGTTTTGCTGACCGGCAGCCGCGCAGCGGGCCGCGCCATTCATCGCCAATTAGCAGGTCGCCCCGACGTCTTGTTGGCCTTGGAACTCGGCGGAAACAATCCCGTCGTCGTCAGCGACTCGATCCCATCCAAAACGGTTGCTGACATCGTGACTTTTTCGGCTTTCGTCTCCGCCGGCCAACGCTGTTCATGCGCCCGACGTGCCTTGTTTATCGAGAACTCGCACAGCGAAGCTCACATCGATGCGGTCACTGAGCGAACACAATCGCTGGTCGTCGGATTACCTCACGACGAGACAACACCTCAGGTCGGACCGTTGATCTCAGCCCTTGCCGCCAAACAATTACGCAAGACCTATGACGCCTTGTTAGCAAACGGCTGCCGCGTGGTCGTGCCTTGGAAAGTCAATTCGCGTCGCGAGAACTTGGTACATCCGGCGATTGTCGATGCAACGCAATGCACTGACGCTCAGCTCGCGGCGATCGGCGAACTCGAATGGTTCGGCCCGCTGCTGGTGATCCAGCGAGTCGCTGATTTTAATGCGGCGGTCGCAGCTGCAACGAACACGCCCTATGGTTTAGCCGCCACGCTACTCGGTGGCACCACCAGCATGTTTGAAAACTTTGTCGACAGCGTCGGCGCCGGAGTGGTCAACTGGAACCGGCCCACGACCGGAGCCGCAGGCAGTTTGCCGTTTGGTGGCTTGGGCGACAGCGGCAACCATCGTCCGGCGGGTTATCACGCGATCGATTTCTGTAGCGATCCGGTAGCCTCGCTTCAATCCCCAACCGAAACCGAATCCTTCGCCACGCTCGATCCTTGGGACGTCGCCAAGTAAAAGATCCGACCGCACCAAAATCTCAAGCACCCCGCGGCCGGTTGAACTGCCAGCCGCATCGCCAGGCACGCCCCCGATCCAATTTGAAATTTACAATTGTCAATTTTACTTTTTCAAACTCCGATCCCCCGTCGCCATTGTGGAGGAGCCCGATAGAATCCGAACCATGGAATTCGATTGGCAGACGATCAACGCGAAGATCGACGGGCGTTTTGCGCCAAAGCAGATCGAGCGCCAATATGGTATCGTTCTGATTGACAAACGCTAGCTCGCGAGGAATGCTGTAAGGGTTGAAGACCGAAGATTCTCCTTTCATCCACTATAAGGTTACAGCTCCAAGCGTGGCCGAGTCATCAGGGTACTTGATTGTCGGCCTGTGTTCGATCAAGGTTTTCACCCAAAACCCACTTAAGCGGAGTGTGGTTGAGGAGCTGACACCAAAAAAATGACGCAGTCGAATCGGTGCGAATGAGCTGCACGGTCGATGGTTTGATCGCGACTCTGATAGTCCGATGCAGTGGCGTGCGTTGGTTCTGTCAACACTTAAAATCACTGGAGGTCCCCGCCGCTGTGAAGCGGACGTCAGGATTCTTTCTCACTACATTTCCGGCAAAAACATGTGGGGCAAAAAGATGTGTCACGTGTAAAAAGAGTTCAGCGTTGCGATCGCTCCAAATCAAATGTCTATTTTTTTACCATCCATTTTTTTGCCGCCGAGACGATTAGCACTGCCGTATTGAGCCGCAGGTCGCAGACGAAACCGAGTCGCGGGTCATGCATCCGAGGACGGCTGGCGGAGTCGGACTAAGTTTTCCTACCTAGACATGAACGAAGCGTATACCCCACCGCATCACCCCACTGTCTCATTCATGGCATCCGCAAGGCGTCCGCTTGACACACTTTGTTTCGTCATCAACTTCACATTTACCACTCTCTTTTTGATCGTATGCGTTATCTCGATTGCTGCTGCCGATAACCCTTTCGCCTTCATCGGTGGCTTTATGTTGGTACTGCCAGTATCCTGCTACGCGATCGCCGAATGGTTCTGCTGGTACCGAAAACGCCACGAGCTTACTCGTACGCTTGGCATACTGAATCTATTGCTTGCTGCGTTTTTTGTGTTTGGGCTTGTGACGACTGTCGGCGAAGTATTGATGGCCGAGGAACCGACGGATCTCTGGTTCATCCTGATCTTTGGGACTGGCTTTGCGATCATCGCGGGATACCTTGCTTGGTGTGGATGGCGACGCGTTCGCTCGATCCCGGGTGTCGCGGACGCCATGCAAAACGACGAGTAACGATCCGCATGACATGAGCAGCGAACGTGTGCATTCTCAGACGAGAGATTGACGACCGCCCCCACATCACTAGCGATATCCAGTTGAGATGAGTCCAAACAGTACGAGGATCCCGGGCACGTCGCTGCAACTCTGCGGATTGACGCAGCGGTTCAACACGAAAAAAGTGCGTGAACGGATCGTGGAGTGTTGCAACGAAACGACCATCTACGATCGGTTGTTCCGTGAACGACTAGCGGAAAGGCCTTACACGACGGACGACGCAAGGGACTTCATTCAGTGGGCTGCGGCCGGATGGAGCAGCCATCGGTATTACGTGTTTATCGTAAACGGTCCCGACGGCCTTCCCTGTGCTAGTTGTGACTTGAAAACCGCAACTCGAATCGATGACGAAATCGGATACTGGCGTTCCCAGAGAGTTGCAGGGTCGATGACGATGATTGTTCGGCAAATGTTGTTGGTGGCATCGAAGAACGGATTTTCTGGTTTCCACGCACGCGTCGCACGCGACAACCTCGGCTCCATCGCGGTTCTCGAACGTCTGGATTTCGTGCTGTCGGATCGCCACGACGTAAACGGACGTCTCGTGTTCACTCGACGAGCACGCGAATCTCAATCGACGTAGACGCGGTGTCACCCCAAGTAAATGTCAGTGGCAACCGGTTCAACTGTTATGCCACGGATGTTTTCAGTCGCTTCCGACTGACCAATTCGTTTGCAACAAATTGAATTGCGACTCGATCACGGGTCGGGTACGATGACTTACGAACGTGATTATCCGGGTCGCGTTCATCCCTGCAACCGCCGCGAACCATGTAATGGTGCCGGAAGCTGCAGGATCGTTTTGGGAAGTGACAAATCCCCACCCGTTCCCGGCTACATATTTTGTTAGCCCAGCAAGAACTAAAACACCTGACGCTTCCCGTATGAACTCGCTGCGACATACAAATGGCCTTCGACTACTGTGGTCTGCATCCTTGCTGACAGTGTCGCTTGCTGGATTTAGCTTTCCCTGGACCTCCCGTTTCTACCTCGCTCCGTTTGGATATTCGGCGTTTGCCCCCTGGTTGTTCATTCCGCTTTTTCTCGCTTCGTTTCACGTATTTGCTCATTGCGCTGCTGCAGAACTTGGCTGGCAGATACCGCAGCGTTGGGGCAAGCGAGTCCACCCCATCTTGCTATGCTTGCTCGTTTGTTTGCTTTTGCCTGCTCCTCCCGCAACCAAACTAGGGTTGGGGCTTGCCATCGCTGTTACCGCGGCCTGCATAATGTGGGCTGCGTATGCCCTTCGCACCGAAAGGAATTCACAGGTCATACTCCCCAAAAAGCAAACCGAGTAAACTTCCATCTGCACTGGAGCGGCAGAGTCGTATTTTCACGATTGAGAATTTATTATCGCCGCCCCGTAATCGGTTGCGTCGCCGGTCTCAGGTCAACACTGCTGCCTGAAGGATACGCTCGGCAAGCAGCTCATTTGAATTCGCCTGTGTTTCATTCGCCTTTCCGTTTTTCCGGCCTGATTGGTGCGAGACCGGTTCGGCAAACAGGAGAAACACAGTTACTCAACGCAGGGCAGCTCCCTTGCACAGCGTCATCGTTGCGATTAACGCAGAGCAGTGTCCTCAATATGCTGGAACCGTCATGGGTCCCTCATCAACACCAACCTTTACTCGCTGCCGCGTTGTTCCAGCCATCGCTGCCTATTTTCTAACCTGTGATTTTTTAACCTTTCCTCACCAGTGCCCCACCGTGTGATGGCATGACGAAGCATCGCGTCGTATTAGCCAGTGAACCAGCTAAGCACGCGACAATCGTCGTTACCGATGGATGCCTTCGCGGATCGAGGAACAAGAGAGACAGAAAAATCGTTGCGACAGAAAAGATGGAAAGACGTGACGCCGGATGATTGAACCGGGAACGAGCCCTGTTCATTCACGGGCAAATTTGCAGAGGCGTGAT
>NZ_JBFHFD010000210.1:0-13184 GCF_041583735.1 Novipirellula sp. | reverse complement strand
TCTCGAGTCGTTTACGGAGTGATCGGTCTCCATTTTCAGGAAATTGGTATCGGCAAACTAGTCGCAAACTTGAGCGGCCAGGGGTGGCGTTCTTCAGTGCCGCAACAAAGCCTGGCTCATTTAATGCAGACAGGTTCACATCGTCGTCAACGATGAGAGCGTTGCAGTTGACGACAGCGTAGGTGTCCGCGTTCGACGACACCGTTGCACGTTGAAGCTCGGTAGAAATCGGCGCCACGAAGTAGTTCGGTACCTCGTCGGCTGACAACGCAGCGAACGAGGTCATGCAGCATCCGAAAAACAGTAGACTCTGGATGTTCCTCATTTTAAAACTTTCCAAGCTTCGTCAATGATTTGTGTGATTGGCAACGCAGTGCGTGATGCGTTGTAACTCTGTTGCTCAATGATAAACCAAAAGTCGCCCGTAAATTCGGTTTCGAGCGGCGGTTCCTAGCATCGGAGCTTAAAGGCTGTGGTCCAGTGATCTGGCGCGGGTGCGGATCCCTGCCTTCGTCGTCGGCGAGCGTATTGGTAACCAGGGACGAAAAAACATCCGCCTCCTACAATTCCAAATATCAAATGGGCCCACGGTGGATACATCGCCATCAAGACCGATGCAAATAACAATGCTGCAGTCTGGAAATAAAACGCCCCAGTTAACATGCTTGCTTTGATTAGAAAAACCATCGCAGTAACGATGCCTAGCATCGGTGAAAGGGTGAGCACGGGTAGTTTGAGCCACCACTCCAGCGGGAACATCATCGCGATCGCCATCATGCTGGCGCCCCATACGTGGGCCACTTGCCGCTCAATAAACGTGACCGGCCCCATCCGTTTTCGCAGTCGCCAAAATACCGCTGCCCAGGCGCCCAAGCCGATCGTCCAAACCGCGGCGTAGGCCATTCGGTTGGTGAAGCCGTGATAATCCAATTGCCATGTCAACAAACAAGCAACCAGCAGCACCAGCGAATGCCACATCCATAACAAGCCCCAGTTCTCTAGAACGGCGGCATGATGCGTTTCGCGGAACACTCGCGCGACCACTTGGCTAAACCGACCACTGCGAGCGGCGACCGGTTCGTCGGCAAGATACGCTTCGAGGTCTGTGGCCAACGCGGCAGCCGATTCGTAGCGTAGATCAATCGGTTTTTGCAGACAGCGAACGACAATCATTTCTAAGTCGCGGTCTAGACTCGGACGCAGCGCTCGTGGCGGGCTAGGGTCTTGCTCGATCACCAGCATCACCAATTGCATCGGAGTCTCGGCGACAAACGGCGAGCGTCCCGTCAAGGCGAAATAGAGCACGCAGCCAAGGCTGTACACATCGCTGGACGGTCCGACCATATCGCGGCGATTGCCCGCTTGTTCGGGTGACATGTAGGCTGGCGTGCCCACCAACATGCCACTGCGAGTCAGGTCGGCTTGGGATCCCGATTGTTTCGCCAATCCAAAGTCAGTAATCATCGGCAACCCATCGCGAGGCAATAAGATATTGCTCGGTTTGATGTCGCGGTGCAAGACGCCGGCGTCATGCGCGAACTGGATCGCGCGAGCGACAGTGGCGACAATCTGAGCCGCTTCTCGCTGGGGCATCGGGCCATCCGCCACTCGATCGGCCAGCGTCATGCCGTCGATGTATTTCATGCTGAAGAAAGGGCGGCCGTCGATGTCAGCAACCTCGTATACCGGCACGATACTGGGGTGATCCAGCTTCGCGGTGGCCGACGCCTCGGCCAAAAAACGCTGCATGTCAGTGTCGCTGGCCAACCGTCCCCGCAAAATCATTTTGACAGCGACTTCGCGATCGAGGCTGATTTGTCGAGCTCGGAAAACGACCCCCATTCCGCCGCGGCCGATCTCTTCGATCAATTCATAATCACCGATCTCGGTCGGCAATTGCAGACTTCGCCAACGTCCCGATGAGCCACTTTCGTTTGCAATGGACCCGTTTGGATCAGGTCCCATTGGATCAGGCCGCTGTTCGTTGGCAACGCCTGCGGTATCGGTGACCAGGACGGCGCCCCACAGTCGCCGCAGTTCGTCGGCGTATTGGGGATGTTGGTGACATACGGCGGCAAAGTCGACAAGTTCACCGCGGCAAACACCATCGGCAAGATCGGCCAAGATCGCGGCGATCTTTTCGTCATCCGCACTAAACTGCTCCGTATCGGAGTTCGGTTCGCTCGGAGGTCGAGACGGTTCTTTGCTCACGGTGCGTACTCGTCACCCGATTCGCTCTCGAGCAGTTCACGCAGTCGCCGGACGGCGCGTAGGTACCGCATGCTCGCCGCGGGCGGATTGACGCCAAGCACCTCGGCAATTTCGAGATTCGAAAGGTGCTCGTAATGCCGCATCAAAATGATTTCGCGATCTTGTTCGCCGAGCTGCTCGATCGCCGCTTCCACTTTTGCCGCGATCTCGGCTTGCGTGGCTGCAGCGGCAGGCGTCGGGCCGGGATCCCAGAGCTGAGCCGCCAATTCCACGGACGATTGATCTTGGCCGCCGGGCATCACCATCGCTTGTTCGCGATCCATGTTACGTTTCGCGCTGACGCGGTGCCGTCGGTACGTGTCGATGATACGGTCCCAGGCGATTTGACGGATCCATAAATGAAACGCCATCGCAGGATCATCGAGATATTTGTCCAGCCGTCCGCTGGCTTCGACCAATACATCCTGGACGACGTCGCTGACGTCCACCCGTCGTTGGACTTTGCGATCCAGACGCATTTCCACCAATCGTCGTACAGAGACGCGGTGCCGTTCGAGTAAACGGTTCACCGCATCGGCGTCACCCTGTTTCGCTGCGATCAACAGCGTTTCGGTTTTGTCGTCGCTAGGCCAGATCGATTTTGCCATGGAATTGTGTTCGCTCGCGTTCGAGATCGTTCTCTACCATCATAGAGGAAAGTAAATACCCGAATGTCGTTGATCGCTCGGCGATCAGCACGAATGATCGCCGAGCGATCGACGACGATGGTTTTGGATCGATAGCTGGTTTGCCGTGATCTCGATGACCGCTTCCACGCCAGGCGAACCGTAGACTGCGGCCCCGGTGTAAACGATCAAGTTTTCACGCAGCATGGCGACGCCGTCGTGATGCGTATGCCCACAAATCACTGTCGTTTTGCAATCCGAACGCTGTTGGCAAAACTCCATCAACGTCTGGCCGATTTCGCCGCATACGAAAAAGGGGGCCCAGTTGTCGTCGGTCGTTTTGCCTTCGTACCAACATGATTCTCGAAACGGCGGAATGTGGGTCGCGACCAGCACGTCCGTCGCTTCGCGGGGCACGGCTGCGAGTTTGATTTGCAGTCGAGCGGCCGATTCGGCGCCGAGTTGTTGTAGCTTGGCTTTCCAGAGGTCCGGCGATGTCTCGCGAAAATCATCAATTTGTTCGAAGTCGTTCAAGCGGATGAACGAATCTTCATAATTGCCAATCGTTGCGTCACCCCAACCATCCTCACCGCATAGAAAAACTCCGTCGGCCAGTGGAATCGGGCCAAGGTCGGTCAAATAGTTCAGCGCATCAAGCTCGCGTGACGCCGCGATCACAGCCTGGCGAGTTCGCGCAATCGAACTTTGGTAAAAGTCGTGATTGCCAAGCACAAAGTAGACGGGGACCGCGACCGTGTCGGCAATGCGGCGGAGTTGCCAGACGACGTCATCCCCTTCGGAGATATCGCCGGTGATTAGAAGGGCATCCGGCTGTGTGGATGCGATGCGATCGGACCATTGGTCCCACTCGCGAGACGAAGCGTGATTGAGATGCGGATCGGTTATCCACGCGATTCGCATCTCATTTCACTTTCATTTTATTACGACAACACGACGGACCCGATGGAGCCGTCGTGCTGTTCAAACTGAATCAAGCGATGCTAACAATTAGGCGGTCGCTGCGATACCGGCAGCTTCAGCCAACGCTTCGGCCTTGTCGGTTTTTTCCCAAGTAAACGCATCGCCTTCGCGTCCAAAGTGGCCGCCGGCACTGGTTTGGCGGAACACCGGACGACGCAGTTGCAAGTGGTTGATGATTCCCGATGGAGTCAATGGGAAGTGTTCTCGCACCAACGCACACAATTTGGCGTCTTCGACTTTACCGGTGCCTTCGGTGTCAACGTGAACGCTAACCGGTTCGGTCACACCGATGGCATAGGCGAGTTGAACTTCGCAGCGATCGGCAAGTCCGGATGCGACGATGTTCTTGGCAACATAGCGGGCCATGTACGCGGCACTGCGGTCGACTTTGGTCGAGTCCTTGCCGCTGAACGCGCCACCGCCGTGACGTCCCCATCCGCCGTAGGTGTCGACGATGATCTTGCGACCGGTCAAACCACAGTCGCCGTGAGGTCCGCCAACCACGAATTTGCCGGTGGGGTTGATGTGGTACTTGATGTCGCCTTTGTCCAGCTCGGCTGGGATGGAAGGCTTGATCACGTTTTCGATGATGAACTTTTTGATTTCATCGTTCGTGACATCGGGGCTGTGCTGGGCACTGACGACAACGGTGTCGACGCGGACCGGAGTTTGTCCTTCGTATTCAACCGTGACTTGCGCCTTGTTGTCGGGACGCAACCAGTCGACCTCTTTGGCGAAGCGAGCTTCGGTGATGCGATTGATGATGCGGTGCGACAATGCGATCGGCATTGGCATCAATTCAGGCGTGTCTTTGCAGGCGTAGCCGAACATCAACCCTTGGTCGCCGGCGCCAACGTCTTTGCCGCTGGAATCGTCCGAGTTGACACCTTGGGCAATGTCGGGGCTTTGGGTGTCGAGCGAGACCATGACGGCACAGGTGTTGCCGCAGATGCCCATTTCGTCATCGGTGTAACCGACTTCGTTGATGACTTCGCGGACGACGTCGGAGTATTGGACGTTGGCCTGGGTAGAGATTTCGCCCGCGACGATCGCGATGCCGGTGGTGACCATGGTTTCACAGGCCACGCGGCTATTTGGGTCTTGCGCCAACAACGCGTCGAGAATTCCATCCGAAATACGATCGGCCAGCTTGTCGGGGTGACCCATGCTGACAGATTCACTTGTAAACAGGTATCGAGCGTCGCTCACGTGTTCTCTCTCCACTAGGTTGATCTTTCCCACCAAACTGGCGAGTCACCAAAGTGTTGGTTTAGGGTTAGAATGAATTGCCACTAAAGTAATTGTCAAAAGCGAGTCTGAAAAGCGCTATTCAGCAGCCGTGAGGGGGATCGCGGCGAAAAACAGCTACCTTTTGCTGCCAAATTCCTCTAACAATCTTATATGAACCGACCCAGCACGCCAGCAACGACCGCATCTCGCAACCCGAGTTTGCCCGCATCCGGGGATCCATTGGAGATGGATTTGCCCGAACGGCCGCTGCCGGCGCTGTTGTTATCGCTGTCGTTTCACGTCGTTTTATTTAACGGACGTGGGATTTTTTGGGCGCGAACGCCCTCGGGGACCGGTTCGGAAGTCGATCGGCCTGCGGGGATTGCGATGGTCCACCGCATGCCTGACCGCGATCGCTACGTCGATTCCGCCAAAGTAAACGAGTCAGCCGCCAGCGAAAATTCGGCCGCCAAATCGGGTGATGTCGCGTCGGCAGCGGCGGCACCCGCCGATTTAAGTCCGCCAATTGATCTGGCGGGTATTCTGAGCGAAATCAGCGATACCCCGTCCCCGATTTCGGGAACCGGAGTCGCCGGTGAAACCACGCTCGATGGCGACGCGTTTGATTCCAAGCGTCCGCCGGGCAGCGAAGGAGATTCCAGCGATACGACAACGATGGTTTTTGGCGTTTCAGGCAGCGGATCGCGATTTGTCTACGTTTTTGACCGATCCGACAGCATGAATGGCAACGGCGGAATGCCGCTGCGGGCGGCCAAACGCGAACTGATCAAAAGCTTGAACAGTCTGACGGACCGCCAGCGTTTTCAGATCATTTTCTACAACGATCAACCCGAACCCTTCAAAACCGTCGGCATGCCAGTGCAATTGATGACCGGTGAGAAGGCGACGTTGGCTCGCGCATCGCGTTATGTTGACTCAATCACCGCGTTTGGCAGCACCGAGCATGACAGTGCCTTAAAGCTGGCGCTGCGAATGGATCCCGACGTAATCTTCTTCTTGACCGACGCCCGCATCCCGCGATTGTCGTCATCCGAGCTTGCCGAAATCCGTCGCCGGGCTCAGCGAAGTGGAACCACGATTCATGCGATCGAATTTGGAGCCGAGCCGGTGTCGCCGCCGGACAGTTTTTTGCGTGAACTCGCAGCCCAGAACTTGGGGCAGTATCAGTACGTCGACGTTCGTTCGTTGGGCAGCAGGATGGAACCTTAAAGTTGAATCGAATTCTCTATCTAACCATCGCGGCCCTTTTGTTGGTTCTGCAAACCGCGGCTTGGGCTGACAAAGTCTGGCTCGAACCGACGCGGCCGACCGCAGCCCAGAGTGATTGGTATCCGCAAGCGATTCAGACGCATACGGGCGAGATCATTGCACTGGATGCAAAACAGTTGGCGATGCGAATGGCGGGCGACGAAAAGGAATCGCTGTTCGCAGCACATCGCGTGATCTGGATCGAACCAAGCGAGGTTGGCGAAAAGCAAGCGGCTGCGATCAAGTTGTTTGACGAGAAGAAGTACGACATGGCACTTCGGGGTTCGCTCGATGCACTGAGCGAGCGGCCCCCGGTGTGGCGTCAGCAATGGTTGTCGATGGTCGCGGCGCAGGCGGCTTGGCGAAGTTCACGCGGTGCGATCGCCCTAGAATTGGTGTCCCAGTTAGATCGTCGTCCGTTGCCGCCGATTGCACTCGCATGGCTGCCGATAGCGTGGCGGAACCCGCGAGGAATCTCCGGCACCGCGACGACCGATGCGGCCCTCAAGCGACTCGGCGATCCATCGTCGGCAGTGCGACTTGTCGCCGCTAGTTGGTTGTTGTCGAGCGACCGACGCGAGGCTGCTGTGGAGACGTTAAAGACACTCAGTGCCGACCATTCACGGCCGGTGATCGCGCGTTTGGCCGAAACCGTGTTGTGGCGAGCGACGTCGCCGCCCGAGGTGGCTGCGGCGGCAGGGCGGTGGCAAGAAAGGCTTGATGCGTTGCCGATCGTGCTGCAAGTCGGCCCGACCGTTGCCATGGTCGAGCTATTGAGTAATGCGAATCAAGACGAGGTTGCGGAGCGATTGAAGCTGTCACTACAGCTGACTCCGCCGCACCCGCACCCGGATCTGTAACGGTCATTCGCAACGCGACGAAGCGTTTCCTAGCCGGGCGGCCATGTCATCTTGCGGCCGCCGAGCAGGTGAAAGTGCAAGTGCGGAACCTCTTGGCCACCGTCGCTGCCGCAATTGGCAACCAAGCGGTAGCCGTCGGTTAGCCCTTCGGACGCCGCAATCTTTGATGCCACCATCACGCAGCGGCCAACGGTCTGCTCGTCCTCGTCGCTCAAATCATCCAGCGACATGATCTCGCGTTTGGGGATGATCAAAATATGAGTCGGTGCCTTGGGCGAAATATCGCGAAACGCCAAACAGGTGTCGTCTTCGAAAACGATGTCCGCTGGAATTTCGCGATCAATGATCTTGGTAAAAATCGATGGCATGGGCTTA
The DNA here is from genome assembly GCF_041583735.1 of Novipirellula sp. Lineage (NCBI taxonomy): Bacteria > Pseudomonadati > Planctomycetota > Planctomycetia > Pirellulales > Pirellulaceae > Novipirellula > Novipirellula sp. Next base: position 5,593 of record NZ_JBFHFD010000210.1, on the reverse strand, counting down.
AACCTTCTCCTGCTTGCCGGCTTTCAAACGAAGGAACGCGTCGAGAAACCCTTGCAGTTCGCTGCCGTTCATCACGGAGTTGAAACTGCCAACGTAATGTCCCGTTCGCGCATCTTTGACACGTTGATCGGGGTGCAAAAAGTAGTTGCGAATCTGGCTGCCGAAACCGGTACGCGCCTGCGTCGCATACTTGCTGGCATCCTCGGCGTCCCGGCGATCCTCTTCGATCCGAGCCATCTTCGCTCGCAACATCTTCCAGGCGGTCGCCTTGTTCTGATGCTGGCTGCGTTCGTTCTGGCACTGGACGACGGTGTTGGTCGGGATATGCGTCAAGCGAATCGCACTGTCGGTTTTGTTGACGTGCTGACCCCCGGCACCCCCGGCGCGATAGGTATCGATCCGCACATCCTTTTCCTCGATGTCGATCTCAATCGAATCATCGATTTCCGGAGTCACGCTGACGGCGGCGAAGCTGGTTTGACGCTTGCCTTCACTGTTAAACGGGCTGATCCGCACCAGTCGGTGAACCCCTTCTTCGCCTTTCAAATAGCCATACGCCATCGGGCCACGAACCGCAATCGAGGCGTGGTTGATCCCGGCTTCTTCGTTTTCTTGTCGGTCGAGCAGTTGGATCGAGTAATCCTGGCTGACGGCCCAGGCGGAATACATCCGCAGCAACATATCGGCCCAATCGTTGGCGTCGGTTCCGCCATCGCGAGCGTTGATCGTGATGATTGCCCCGGCTGAATCATTAGGGCCGTTCAGGAGCGCCTTGAGCTCCAAATCGTCCAAAATATTCTCGAGCCGCTCAATTTCGCCCGCAACCTCCTCGGCGATCGATTCGTCCTCGTCGGCCATCTCGAATAATGCATCAAGATCCTCGACCGCGGTAGACAATTTCCCCATAGGACCGACAATAGCTTTCAGTCCCTTCAATTGTGAAACCACCACTTGGGCCGCTTCGTTGTCGTCCCAGAAGTCGGGTTGGCCCATGCGAGCTTCGATTGACTCAATTTCTTCACGCTTGGCAGCGTAGTCAAAGAGAGTCTCCGAGTTGGACCAGACGCTCGCGGATCTTTTTGCTGCGTTGAACGAATTCGGCATCCACGGGTGGGGTGAGCTCCAGGAAAGCGGGTGAGTGAGGGAACCGGTCTGTTAGCGATCGGATCGGGTTTCGAGGGTGATCCAGACAAATAAATCATATCGAGTTAAGGGAAAAAGATACATGGCACGGGTGGTTCTAGCGATGAGTGGCGGCGTCGATTCCAGCGTTGCTGCGCACTTGTTGCTCGAGGCGGGCCACGAGTGTATCGGTGTCTTTATGAGGCACGGCGAAGAATCGAGCCGCGTGTGCAGTACCCCATCGGCTGCAGGCGGCGAATCAGATGCCGCAGACCAATCCGCGGGCCGATCCGAGGGGGCACTGCCGGTGCTCGGCGGACTCCACCAAGCTCGCGCCGATCACAAGCAGGGCTGCTGTACCGCCTCGGACGCCGCCGATGCTCGCCGCGTTGCCTCAAAAATGGGGATTCCCTTCTACGCGCTCGATCTGCAAGAAGATTTCCGCCGCATCGTTGACTATTTCGTTGACGATTACCTCAACGGCCGCACGCCCAATCCGTGTGTGAAGTGCAATAATTGGATCAAATTCGGCCGTTTGTTCGACTATGCGGACGGCGTGGATGCCGATTTTGTGGCGACCGGGCATTACGCCCGGATGGTCAAAAACGGCGACCAATCCGAACTGCATCGAGGACTCGATTCCAACAAAGATCAGTCCTATGCCCTGTTCGGGATCGGGGCCGAGCGGCTCAACCGGATGCTGTTGCCGGTCGGTGGCTTTGAAAAGCCTCGGATTCGCGAAATGGCAATGGAGCTTGGGATGGGGGTCGCCGGCAAACGTGACAGCCAAGAAATTTGCTTCGTCACGCAAGGCCATCACAGCGATTTCGTCAAAGCGAGACGCCCCGAAATGGTGGGAGCGACCGCAGGTGAAATTGTCACCACCGACGGCAAAGTCGTCGGGACACACGCCGGATACGAAGCGTTCACGATCGGCCAGCGAAAGGGACTCGGCGTGGCGATGGGGACGCCTCATTTTGTCGTCCGGATCGAAACGGAGACCAATCGAGTCGTGATCGGACGGCAAGAAGCGCTCGCTCGCGATGGTTTGACAGCAAACGAAGCAAATTGGCTGGTCGATCCGGATACGCTGCCGGATCGAGTGGGCGTGCAGATTCGCTACAACGGGTCCCCGCTGCCGGCTCGCGTTTTTGTCGATCCTGGGGATCCCGATCAGTTCACGGTCAAGTTTGACGAGCCTCAGCTAGCAATTGCTCCTGGCCAAGCCGCTGTCGTTTTCGATGACACACGCGTGCTTGGAGGGGGCTGGATTCAGTAATTTGAACGATATCGACGAGGCGGCATCATGATTGCTAGGATGCGGCTTGCTTGTTTTGCCCAATCGTTAAAGTTTTAGGAATGGTTCATGGGTCTATATGACCGCGACTACGGACGCTCGGCTGAACGTACCCCGTGGGACCGAGTCCAGAATCCGCGAAGTGTGACGATCATTTTGATCGTCATCAATGTCGCTGTGTTCTTTGTCGACATGATTTTTAAGCAGGGTGGCGTCAGCCAGTTGGTGCCTTGGCTCGGCGCGCAGGCCAGCACGGTGACACAGCCGTGGATGTGGTGGCAATTTCTGACCTACGGTTTCGTACACGATCCGAACAATATCAACCATATTTTGTTCAACATGATCGGGCTGTTTTTCTTCGGCCGGATCGTCGAGCGGCGGATTGGCCAGCAAGAGTTCCTGAAATTTTACCTCGCGGCCATCCTCTTGGGTGGCATCGCTGCTTCGATCTCGTATTTCATCCAAGGGGGTGGATTGGCGATCGGGGCGAGCGGTGGGGTGGTGGCAACGACGATTCTGTTTGCCTTGTACTATCCGCATCAAGAAGTGTTGTTGATGTTCGTGATCCCGGTGAAAGCTTGGATCTTGGCGGTCGCTTTTGTGGGGATGGATTTGGCCGGTGCATTGGGATTGATGGGGAATTCCCAGACCGCGTTTGAAGTCCATTTAACGGGCGCGGCGTTCTCGGCGGCTTATTTCTATCAACGCTGGAATTTTCGCTGGCTCGATTTGGCGGTGCTCTCCGATTTGCCGCATTATTTCCGCCAGCGATCGCGTCGCATGAAGCTGAAAATTCATGATCCCGATCGGAAATTGAACCAAGAAGCGGCGGAGGCGGACCGAATTTTGGCAAAAATTCACGCCAGCGGCGAAGCGAGCTTAACGCGATCCGAACGCAAAACGTTAGAACGATACAGTCGACGACAACGCGAAAAACGGGATCAGAACTAAGCAACCAGCAAGAGCCTTCGGGGTCGATCGCTCAGCGAATCAAGCAAAAAAAACTCCAATTGCAATACAATCAACAGTCACCGGCGTTGTGGATCTTGTCACAGATCCCGGCCCGAGGATCTTTAGCAAGATCCACTACTTCTTTGTCCGAACCAGGATACAAATGATGATTCCACGAGTTTGCGGTGCTGCGGTGTGCCTGATGTTTTTCGCGGCGATCACTGCAAATGTCCATGCCGATGACGACGGACGTTCGCAACCGCTTGCCGAGGGAGCCAAGGCGATCAACTTTGAATTGCCGGTCGTGGGCAGCAAAGATTTCATCGAATTGCAAGCGGAATACAAAAAGGGACCGGTCGTCGTCATCGTGCTACGAGGCTATCCCGGATACCAATGCCCGCTGTGCAGCAAACAGGTCAGCAGTTTGGCGAACCGTGCCAAAGCACTCTCTCAAGCCGCATCACGCGTGATTCTAGTTTACCCAGGCGAAGCGACCTTGCTGCAGCGACATGCCGAAGAATTCATGGGATCGCGAACGCTGCCGGCACCGCTGGTGATGGTCCGCGACGACGCGATGGAGATGGTCACTCAGTGGGGCCTTCGCTGGGATTCGCCCCGTGAAACCGCGTACCCTGCAACTTACGTGATTGATACAAATGGTCGTGTTGCTTGGTCCAAAGTCAGTAACTCGCACGCCGGGCGAACCACGGTCGAAGAAATCATGAAAGAGCTGCGAAAACTATAGGTGTGGGATAGGCTTCCAGCCTGTCATCGGTCCTTCCATTTCACAGTCGTTGATCGCTCCGCGATCAAAACGTAAGCTCGCAGAGCGACTGTGAACATATTGTACAACGCCTTCACAACTACCACTACAAACAACGGACACTAGATTGACTGCTCGCATTCATATTGTTGGGATTGGCGACGACGGACTTGATGGGTTGACCGGTCAAGCGAGAAACTTGATCGACCAAGCGACCGTGTTGGTGGGCCCGTCGCAGTTGCTCGAAAAAGTTCCCGTCTCGGCTGCCAAACGCATTGTTGTCGGCAGCAATTTAGAACAGTTGCAACAATCGATTCGCGATCTTGGCGACCAGCCCGCGGTGGTTTTGGCGGGAGGCGACCCGTTGTTTTACGGGATCGCGCGTTACTTGACCGAAACGTTTGGCAAAGACCGTTTTGATGTGGTGCCTCACGTTAGCAGCATGCAGTTGGCGTTTGCGCGTGTCAAAGAGAGCTGGGATGACGCCTACCTGACCAACCTCGCGAACCAATCGCTTGATCGTGTGGTGGACAACATTCGCACCGCCGAGCGTGTGGGAATTTTTACCACCGAAGACATTTCGCCCTCGGTCGTTGCTGAGGCGTTACTAGACCGACGCATCGATTACTTCACCGCCTACGTTTGCGAAGATCTTGGCACGCCTGATGAAACCGTGACGCAAGGGGATTTGACTTCGATCCGCGGTCAATCCTTTGGCGTCATGAACGTGATGGTGCTGGTGCGAAAATCGGGAGCCGCCGATCGACCCAGCGGCAGTGCGAACCGTCGCTTGTTTGGCAACCCCGATGATTTGTTTTTGCAGTCGCGACCTAAGCGAGGTTTGTTGACGCCTGCCGAAGTCCGCTGCATCGCGCTTTCAGAACTCGATCTGACCGCAAAAAGCACCGTATGGGATGTCGGTGCGGGGTGTGGATCGTTGGCGATCGAAGCTGCTTCGATTGCGACGCAAGGCAAAGTGTTTGCAATCGAAATGGATGCCGAGGATTACGGATTGATGATCGAGAATGCCAAATTGTTCGACGTTCCCTCGTTGATTCCGGTCCACGGACAAGCTCCCGAGGCCTGGAAAGACCTTCCCGATCCCGATGCCATCTTTGTCGGCGGTACCGGACGTGTGGTGCCCGATTTGGTCTCGGCTGCCGTGCCGCGATTGGCCCAAGGCGGTCGCATCGTCGTGAATGTCTCCAGCCCTGATAATCTGGTTTCGGTCCAGAATGTATTTTCCAATGTGGGACTGGTTCAGGATGTGCGAATGATCAATATCTCGCGAGGCCAGTACCAAATGGACCGCGTCCGTTTCGAGTCGCTTAACCCCACCTTCTTGGTTTTGGGCCGCAAGTTGAAATAGTTGCGGCTTGGCTTTGCCAGCCTATTATGCGAACTATGCTAGAGGCCGATCGAGGGACGTCGGATGCGTTCCCTCGTAGTGGATCTTGCTA
>NZ_JBFHFD010000209.1:0-13188 GCF_041583735.1 Novipirellula sp. | reverse complement strand
GTATGCGAAATCCAAGGCCGTCATCGAAGATCATCTCGGCCAATTGCAACGAGACCAAGGGCTCGACGTGGTGATTACTCGCCCTGGGATTGTGATTGGCAAAGGAGGCTCGCCCTTTCACTGGGGAATCGGCATGTGGACTGGTGAAAGTTTTTGCCAAGTATGGGGCGATGGCAATAACAAATTACCGCTAGTCCTTGTCGACGATGTTGCCGAGGGATTGATCGCGGCGATGGATCACCCCGATATCAGTGGCGAATCCTTTAACTTCGTCGCCGATCCGGTGTTGACGGCAAAGGATTACCTAAGCGAATTGCAACGCGTTTCCAATGTGAGCATCGATATCAAACCGACCAAGATTTGGCACTTTTATCTGACTGACATGGCTAAATGGATGGTGAAGACAGCGGTCCGTCATCCCGATCGCCGCAAACCGAGCTATTACGATTGGGAATCAAGAACGCAAAAGGCCACATTCGATTGCAGCCGCAGCAAACAAGTCCTCCGGTGGCAACCGCAAAGCGATCGCCACGCACTGATTCAGCGTGGAATCGAAGACGCCATCGACGTATCGATGGCGTAATCGGAAGGCGTGGTTCGCTTGGACGTTTAGCGCCAAAGCGGCAAAGCGGGCAGGGTCGCAACGCCGGTGCTGGCCGGTGGCAATGCTCCGCTGTAACCTTGATTAGGCGTCGGATACAGCTCGGTGCTTCGCAATCCCGCTTGGCTGGACGATCGCCGCGGAGGATCGCTGGTCATGCGGCCGAGTGACGACGCGGCAATACGCGGTGGAGCGTAAACGGTCGTAGCCTGAGCAATCTGAGTTGTGGGGTTCGAGAAGGCTTCGACACGGGTGTTGGAATCGAGCGGACGCAAACGCGATGCAATCGCCTGTTCGCTTGTCGACGGGGGTGCTTGCTGCGGTGCAACGCGACCGACCGCTTCATAATCGATCTTCTGCTCGCGTTCCATTCGCACGAGTCGCTGAGGCACATTGACCGTGCGTGTCTCGGCAACCCACTCGGTACGCGTGTTGGTGCGGTGCACAACTTCGTTGCGACTTTCCCAACGAGTTTGCGGCACATGATGGTAGGCCAAGGTGGGTTGGCGGAACGGGTTCCAACGACCTTCCAAACGAGGCTGCCACTCGTACTGGACCACCGGCGTGTAGACGGTTCGCGCTTCGGGTTTGGTTTCCGTCACGGTCTGAGGCCGATAGACGGTCTGCTCTCGCTGTTCCGTTTTGGTTTCCACGACGGGGCGCTCGATCGTTTTAGTGACCTGGCGATAAACGATGCCGGTCTGAGGATCGGTGTAGTAGCCTGGAGACGATTGTGCCGGCGCCGTAGACTGACCGTGGACGGTCGAGTTTGTGGCACAACTGAAAACTGCGATCGTCGAAAACGTTGCACAAAGATGAGCAACCGGTTGGACGAACCGCGAGCAAGCTCGCGACTTCATGGCAATCCTCCGCCGTATTCGGAAACAAGAAAAGAACGAAATTTCGTTAACCAACCTGAGGCAGCATTAAATTAAGCTGATTCCGTGCGTCCATGCACCAGGTCTGCTTGCCTTAGTTTCGGAAACTCAAAGCATCAATGCTGAGCCAAATCAAATGATTGATCAAAATTTACTTTCCATGCTTCGCTGCGTCCTCAGCGGCGAGCCACTGCGGCCCGCAGAGCCTTCGTTTGTCGAAAAAATCAACGAATTGATCAAGAATGGCGAACTGCGTGACCGCCAAGATCAACGTATTCGCGAGGGGATTGAGACAGGCCTGATCCGCGAATCGGGCGGTTTGATGTACCCCGTCCGTGATGGCATCGCGTGCATGGTTGCCGATGAGGCAATTGTGTTGCCAGCAAACAAAGAAAGCTAGCAAGCAGGAGCGAACATCGCTGGAGGCTTCGGTTTTACGAACCGAATTTTGCAATCCGGGTCATTCCCAGCGTCACCCGCCTCGCCAAACCGTTTCACCAATCGGGGCTGTCATCACCGCGGGGATCGCCACACCATTTCGCCAATGCGGCGACGGTAGCATCGCGTTCACTCGCACTGGTCCACAGCGAGTCATCGACATCCAAGCGGACTTCGTAGTCCCCTTCGTGCATGCAATCGGGCTCGCCACAAAAGTGTGGAATCTCACTGACCCAAACGATTCGGTAAAGCGGGACGTGTTTGTCGTCAACTTTGATAATTGGTGATTCCATCGTTCTGATAACTTATGACGAGGTGAAAGTGGTCCAGCGCGGCGGTGCAGGGGTGTTCTCGGTCGCCCAGCGAAAGTGAAGCAAAGATCGCCGACGTTGTAAAGCGAGCGGCGATTCGTATGGAAATGGGATGCTGGAAATGGGTTGCTCAATCCGCAGCGAGTTCACGACTTCGCCGCGCCGACGCTACCACAGCATCGATCAATGCCCCTCTTATTCCATTTTGCTCCAGGACTTGGACCGCGGCAATCGTTGTCCCGGCAGGACTGGTGACTGAATCCTTCAATTCCCCCGGATGGCGACCAGTTTCCGCGATCATCTGCGCGGTTCCGAGCACCGTTTGGGCGGCCAACTTCATCGCCAGCGGACGAGGCAGTCCCGCCAAAACACCGCCATCGGCGAGTGCTTCGACGATCAAGCAAACGTAGGCTGGCCCCGAACCACTCAGCCCGGTAACGCCGTCCATTTGGGATTCGAGCACCGGAATCGCCAATCCCACACTCGAGAACAGCGTCGTAATCCAGGCACTATCTTGCTCGGAAACCTCGTCGGCACCGCAAAAAGCGCTGACGCCTTGACCGACCAAACAGGGGGTATTGGGCATCACACGAACGACGCGTTGGTGGCCGATCCAACCGCACAGCGATTTGAGCATCACGCCGGCAGCGACGGAAATCACGAGTTTTCCATCCCAAAACGGCTCCGCTTGCTGGGCCACTTTGCCAATCACCTTGGGTTTGACGGCCAGCATCACGGTATTGGCATCCTTGACCGCCTCGCTCAGATCGGGGCACACCGCCACCTGCGGCCGATTCTCGCTCCACCATTGGCGACTGGCCACATTGTGGTCGACAATCACGACATCCGCATCGTGAATGACTTGTTTATCGAGCATCCCACAGACGAGTGCTCGCCCCATTTGACCGCCACCGACGACAGCTAAACGTTGTTTTTGCATTATTTTCCTTAACTAGACCCACTGTTTTGCTGTTTGCTGGCCATCTCAATTGACCCTCTGGGTGGCCGCCTCTAAATTGATCGGTTTTTCCGTCTGCGGAAAGGCCACCAAAATCAGTCCAAATTCAAATCCAACAGACAAGAAGCGAGCGGAAGTGCCTGATTCGATCAAAAACGTTGACCACATTGGAGACTTTACCTTGGAAGAAGCGATCTCCAAAGCGAACACCCTGATCGAAGCGATGGGATGGATCCGTCAATTTCGAGGCAAAACGACGGTCATCAAGCTCGGCGGCAGCATTCTGGATGATCCACACGAATTGATGCACATCCTGTTGGACGTGATTTTCATGGAATCGGTGGGGATGAAGCCGGTATTGGTACACGGCGGCGGCAAGGCGATCAATCGTGAGTTGGCCGAATCAGGAATCGCTCCGAATTTTGTCCGTGGCCGCCGAGTCACCGATTTGCCGACATTGGCGGCAGTCGAAAAAGTGCTCGCCGGAGAGCTGAACGTCTTCCTGACCCAAGAAATCGAGCGACTCGGTGGACGGGCGATGAATTTGTCGTTCCAAACCACCAATGTGCTGTTCGGGCAGAAGTTGGTAGATCAGCCCGATGAAGACCTGGGGTTTGTCGGCGAAGTCACCCGTGTCGACCGAAATGTGATCGAAGGCTTGTCGTACACCGACCAAGTCCCCGTGATCCCCTCGATGTGCGAAGGGGATGACGGCCAACACTACAACGTCAATGCTGATACCGCGGCGATGGCGGTCGCTCAAGCGCTCGGAGCGGACAAACTTGTCTTCTTGTCCGACGTCAATGGCGTCCGACGTGACAAAGATGATCCGGATACCATTATCCATTCGCTGTCGTCCGCCGAGGCTCGAGAATTGATCAACAATGGTGTCATCAATTCGGGAATGATTCCGAAAGTCGAGGCCTGCTTGGAAACGCTCGGACGTGGTGTCAAGAAGGTCCACATCATTGATGGTAGACTGCGTCACTCGTTGCTGCTCGAAATCTTCACGACAAAGGGCGTGGGAACCGAAATACATCCATAAGGGGCAGGTCACTACGACATAAAACCGATCTTTTCCTCTCACTTTTCAAACTCAGCAGACGGAAACCCGCCCAATCAACCGGGCGGGTTGGCCGTCGTTTTTTGTTTTTCACGTCACTTCAAAGCATCCTCATGAGCGAACCTGCAGAGCCAAGCAAAGAAACGCCCGAGGAGTCCGGCGATGTGTCGCCCACGCTGCGAAGCGACGAAAAGGAGTTTGCCGAGGAAACTGAAATCGGCCAAGACGACCTAGTGATCGACGAGATCGAGGTCAGTGCGGAACTCGACGAAGAGGACGACGACGAGCAAGATTACGACGAGCAAGAGCAAGAGGACGACGAGGACGAAGACGACGAGGACGAAGACGACGAGGACGAGGACGACGAGGAGTTCGAGGAACTCGCCGCAGACCAAGACGATGGCGGAGACGAAGGTGCAGATGAGCCCGAACCGGCTGATCCACCGCGAGTCGCGGCGGCGAATGAAATTCCAGCCGTCCGGGTCAACACGACCGCCACCGATTTCGCTCCCGCGTGGGCAACCCGGCGAGCCCACGCCGAAGGCATTCGCTGTCAAGATGCGGCAGGGCACGCCTGGGTCGATGCTCTGGCGGGCCGAGCCAGCGCGGTGGGATTAGGCTGCAAGGCGATTGGCGATGCGATTCGCCAGACCGCCGACGCCAGCTTCGGTGACGCCTCGGCAGTGCGAGAGATCGTCGACGACGCGCAGCCCGAACTTGCTGCGGCGTTAGAGCAAGTGTTGCAGTCCGCAGACAACTCCAACGCGATCAGCGTGGATTCATGCTTGCTGTTTTCGGATGCGGATCTTGCGATCGAAGCGATGGTCACGTTTGCACGAACACGCAACGCAGAAACCAGCTACCGCACCCTTGCGCTTGCGGGGTCCGATCACGGACGGACGGCGTTGTGCCGTTCGGCCAGCGGGCAACCCTCGCTACACCAAGGATTCGGTCCCATGGTGGCCGGGTTTGATCACGTCAAACCCAACGATTTAAAGGCTCTTGAATCGGCAATCGATGAATCGACTGCCGCAGTGCTGCTGTCTCCCGTGAATCTAAGCAATGCGGCTCGCCCTCTCGATGGCACCTATCTAAGCAAAGTCCGCCAGATTTGTGACCAACGCGACTTAATGCTGTTGATCGACGAATCAAGACTCTGTTTCGGAGCCAGCGGATCCTGTTTCTCCTACACGTCGCTCTGTGACATCCCGGTCGATGGCATCGTGATCTCGGCGGGTCTGTTTGGTGGCCTCCCGGGCGGTTTGCTGATTGCATCCCAGCGGCTTACTGGCCATTCGATCCAACAATCAGCGAACTATCCGATGCAGCGGAATGTAGTACTAGCGATGCTAGACGAACTTTCGCGTCTCGGATGGCCTCATTCGGTTAACGAGTCGGCTCAAAACTTTGCGGTTGCGTTGGCAGAAGCGATTGCGGGCTTTGAATTCATTCGGGACATCCATGTGACCGGAATGACCATCGGTATTGAGACCGACTTGGCCGCGATGGAAATCGTCGGCGTTGCCGCGCGAAACGGACTTCGCATCGAACCCGCGGGGGAAACCTCGATCCGGTTGCAACCGCCGATCCACTTTAGCGACGCCGACCGCGACGCTTTATTGGGGCGGCTGGTCGAAACGATGCAGGCGATGGAACAAAGTGCAACGGAATGATCCGCCTCGCATTGCAGTTCTGCCTTTTTGAATCAATCACGAATCTGTTACGAAATTAAACACAACGATGAGGCCGTTGCCGTGCAACACCTACTAAGTCTATTCGATATCGAAGTTGACGATCTACGAAGCATTCTTGCGACATCGCTCTCGCTCAAACAGCGGTTGGCTGCGGGAGATCGTCCAGCGATCTTAGACCGTCGTGTGATTGCACTTTTGTTTCAGAAACCAAGTTTACGAACGCGAGTCAGCTTTGAAACGGGGATGGCTCAGCTCGGAGGCAGCAGTCTGTTTCTCGGTGACGACGTCGGTTGGGGAAAACGCGAATCGCCTGCCGACTTTACCCAAGTGCTCGGACAATTTGTCGACGCCGTGGTGTGTCGAGCCAAGAAACACGAACATGTCGAACTGCTGGCCAGCTTCAATGCGATGCCGGTCATCAATGGTTTGACCGACCTGTGCCATCCTTGCCAAGCGCTGGCCGACGTGTTGACCGTGCGAGAATCGTTGGGAGGGTACCAAGACAAACACATCGTGTTTGTCGGTGACGGTAACAATGTGGCCCAATCGGTCGCGTTGTGCACCGCGATGCTCGGCATGCGATTTACCTTGTCATGCCCGCCGGGTTATGAAATGGAAACCGATTGGCTTGCTCGCATCGCGGCCCGCTATCCCAAGGCCCGGATTGAAACCGTCACAGATCCCCACACAGCGGTAGCCGAAGCCGACGCGATTTACACGGACGTTTGGACTAGCATGGGGCAAGAAGCCGAGATGGCCGCTCGCCGTGCCGCGTTTGCCAATTACCAAGTCAACGAAAAACTGATGGCGGCCGCCCCACGGCACGCGCGAGTGCTACACTGCTTACCAGCCGTTCGAGGACAAGAAATCACCGACGCGGTGATCGATAGCGACCAAAGTGACGTCATTCGACAAGCAGGCAACCGCATGCATGCTCAAAAAGGGCTGCTGGTGTGGCTGCTCAATCGCAAGTGGATCGATGACAACATCAGCTCCGACCAAGCCGTTTAGCGACGAGACCCAACGAGGATGAACATGCGGAACGAAGGCTCGTCAAGCGAGTTGGCACGACGGGACAAACGGCATGTCTTGAGTATCCTGGTCCCAAGCTACAACGAAGAAGCGACGCTCGAAAAATGTATCGACCGCGTTCGCGCGATCCAAAGCGATATGTTGGGACTCGAGATCATCATCATCGATGACTGCTCGGAAAATCGCAGTCGTGAGATTGCAGAACAGCTCGCCGCCCGTTTCGACAACGTTCGTGTCTTGTTTCATTCGGTCAACCAAGGCAAAGGGGCGGCGATCCATACCGGCATCCAAGCCGCTACCGGTGACTTTGTTGCGATCCAAGATGCCGATCTCGAATACAACCCCGAAGATCTGCTACGGTTGGTCGTGCCGCTGATCCAAGACGAAGCCGAAGTGGCTATCGGATCGCGATTTTTCTCGCACGGCACCCATCGCGTCCTCTATTTTTGGCACACGATGGGGAATCGGTTCCTAACGTTCTTGTCGAACATGTTTACCGATTTGAATCTTACCGACATGGAAACGTGTTACAAAGTCTTTCGCCGCGACTTGATCCAGCAACTGGATTTGAAAGAAAAACGATTTGGATTCGAACCCGAAGTGGTTGCCGCCGTGGCCCAACGACGCGTGCGAATCGTCGAAATGGGTGTCTCGTACATGGGACGCACTTACGCCGAAGGCAAAAAAATCGGAGTGCGTGATGGGCTTCGCGCTCTGTACTGCATCGTGCGATACAACGCCCACAATTTGCCGGCACCGCTTCAATTTCTGCTGTATTTAATCGTGGGCAGTTTGTGTGCGATCGCGAACCTGGTGATCTTTCTCGGGCTGCTAGGCATGGATGTATCGGTGGGCGTTGCCGCTCCGATCGCCTTTGTGCTTGCCGCGGCAATCAATTATTGGATGTGCATCCACTCGATCTTTCGTCATCAATCTCGTTGGGGACGTTGGGGTGAAATTTTCTTATACACGCTCTCGGTACTGGTGATCGGAATCGTCGACCGTCAAACCACGCTTCTGTTAATCCATCAAACCGGCCCTGCGACGGCAAAGCTGCTTGCGACGTTGGTCGGATTGGCTCTGAACTTTGCCGCGCGGCGGTTGATCGTCTTTCCCGAAAAATCATTAGGTCCCTGGCAACCTCAAACAACATCGATGTCCTCGGACGAACCGCTGCAGAACTAACGTCCCCCCAATATTTATCTTCACCGACTTCCATCCATCGACACCGGACCCCTTGATGACTTCCCCCACCCGCCCCGCCGACCAACTTCGTGACGTGCAAATCGAACTCGGCTATATTCCCTCGAACCCCGCCAGCGTCTTGTATCGTTGCGAAGGGACGATTGTGTTGTGCACCGCGTCGCTCGAAGCCACGGTGCCGCCGTGGTTGGCCGGTCGAGGCAAAGGTTGGGTGACGGCGGAATACAGCATGTTGCCCGGCAGCACCCAGCCGCGGAAACCACGCGACCGCGGCGGAAAAATGGATGGCCGGACGACGGAGATCCAGCGGTTGATTGGCCGCAGTCTACGAGCCGTGGTCGATCTCGTTGCGTTGGGCGAACGTTCGATCACGGTCGATTGTGACGTCATCCAAGCCGACGGAGGAACGCGAACCGCATCGATCACCGGCGGATTCATCGCGTTAGCCAAAGCAATCGAAATTGCGGTTCCCGGCAGCCGGATTGGTGATGGCCCGATCCACGACAGCATCGCGGCGATCAGCACGGGAATCGTTAACGATGTCGCTCACTTGGACCTCGATTACAAATTAGATGTCGCCGCCGACGTCGACATGAACGTCGTCATGACCGGGGCGGGCAAGTTTGTCGAGATTCAAGGGACTGGCGAGGAAGCGACGTTTGACGACGACCAACTCGCGGATCTGTTGCGGTTGGCGAAAAAAGGGATCCGCGAGCTGACCGGCAAACAACTCGAAGCACTCGCGTCGTGCTAGCCCCAGAAACATAGGCCTGCCCCAAAACACAAGCTTGCCCTCAGGAAGGAGTCGCTGCCGCTATGGCCAAGTTGTACTTTTACTATTCCGCGATGAATGCGGGAAAGTCGACCGTGCTGCTGCAAGCGAGCTACAACTATCGCGAGCGGGGGATGAACACGATGATTCTGTCGCCCGAATTGGACACGCGTTTTGGATCAGGAAAGGTGACCTCGCGAATCGGATTGTCCTCCGAGTCGATGACGTTCAACCAAGCGGACAATTTGTTTTCCGTCGTCCAGAGCCAGCATGACGCGACGCCACTGCATGCCGTCTTCGTCGACGAAGCTCAATTTCTGACTCGATTGCAGGTGCGTCAACTGAGCGACGTCTGTGATTCGCTCGACGTTCCCGTGATGGCATACGGCTTACGCACCGACTTTCAGGGGCACTTGTTCGAAGGCAGCGAACATCTGTTGGCGTGGTCCGATACGCTCTCGGAAATCAAAACGATTTGCCACTGTGGACGCAAAGCCACGATGGTGCTGCGTATCGATACCAAGGGGCAACCGGTCAAGGACGGCAGCCAGATTCAAATCGGCGGCAACGAACGTTACGTCTCGGTGTGCCGCCAACATTTTAAAGAGGGCATGTCGACTCGCCGCGATGATGAACTGCCGCTGCTGTAGCAGCGGATGGGCAACGCTGTGACGCATTTTGTCGTAGCTACCTTCGCCACAGAAGGGGGTGATTCCTATTTGCGTGGCAACTATCCAGGCTTTGGCGAGCGTAGCTACAAAACTTTTCGAACCGATCCAAAGTTTTGAACTGATCCGAAAACAAGTAGCGACAATTCGCGTCCGCCGTTGGATCAAACTTGATTGGGCTGGAAATGCTTGAAGAATTCCGCGACACCCAAGATCAATACGCTTTAGTTTTCAGGCGGCGACGATGACGGCGGTTCGAAGTTGAACTCTTGCCACTTCACCGCCTTGTCCATCGGCTCGATTCGCATCACCAAATGACCGTCTTGGTACAAGCGAACGGTGCCGGTCGATTGGCTGACAACAACCGCGATCGCTTTGGTTTTTCGCGAAATTGCGGCGGCGGCCCAGTGTCTCGCCCCCAACCCTTTGCTCATCGTCAGATCTTCGTGCGAGACCTCGAGCATTTGCCGGCTCTTTTCGATCACGCCATCGCCCGCAATGATAAAGGCGCCATCAAGCTGAGCGACCTCTTTGGCATCCTCTTGGACTTTCTTATCCAGCAGATTGCGTTGCTTGCGGTTGTAGCCGCGGAAGGGATCAACCCCACTGTCGTTGGCATGCTCGAGCACCTTGCGAGTATCGCCAACGACGAACAGCGTTCCGACCGGTTTGCCTTCGCGGCCTTCGCGACCAATTTGGGCTGCCAAGTCGATGACCGCCTTGATTGTTTTCAGCGGCACGCGACTCTCGAGCATCTGCAGGTCACGGCTGGTCAATTGCCGCATCCGTTCATCGAGTTGCAGATGGCTGATCGAATCGAGCCGACCTTGTTGGAAACCGCTGTAAAGCGCGACGACTTCGCCATTGGTCCGAATCAACTCATCGGCGGCCGCTTCGAGCAGAGCGTGCTGGAGCCGTTCCAGCAGCGGAGCTTTTTCCTTGTTCAAGGCCAGCGGTTTTAGCCCCGCTTCAGAGGCACCCTCGAGGTCTTCGGGCGAATCGACCGCGACGATAAACGGCTTATCGAGCGGCTGAGCCATCTCGGAGATTCGTTTCCAGTCGGTTGAACCATCAAGCAGCAGCAGCAAAGCGTCCGCACCGCGATCACGAAAAAGGTCGATCGCTGCGCGAATCATCGCCGCATTATGTTTCGTCAGACGTTGTGTCGCCATTGCAGGGCGAACTCGACAAGTTGGGTGTGATTCAAACTGGGTAATTTAACAAGAGAATCCAAGTATTAGCGAAGCAGCCTGAACCGGCAACCAGATCAGCCCCGAAATCTGTGTTTTGTGGGCTGGATAATCGTCCGTTCGGGCGTTCACCCCCGTTACCGGCGTGTCGATCGATCACCGTTGGCGACGGCGGGCGTCTGCCAAGCCGGTCCACTGCGATAGGTTCGCTCGTAATACATTGCCAACGCACGCAGCGCGTGCCCTTTGGGTCCGATCTGCCAATCATGGTTCGGGTCGTTGTACATCGACGCTAACAGATACCGAATCGCACGCACCAAACGAGGATCTTGCAATTGCGAATCGGGCAGTGCGGTGAGCAACCATTCAACGATATGGCCGGTCGTTTGCACCTTGCGATCCCGATTGCCATTGTCTTCACGCCCCTCGAACCAATCGGTACTCATCGAGCCGTCGCGGTTTTGCAGCGAGAAGGCATAGTCGATGAAATCGTTGGTAAATTCTTCGGCTCGTGCCCATTGCCCCGTGATCGGGCGGCCTTCGGCACGTCGTTTCCGCAACGCATGAGCAAACCCCATCAAGCGGTGCGTTCCTCCACAGGCAGCTCCGACGATTGGCTGCGACAATTCTTCACGAATCAATCGCTCACAATCCCAGCGGGTTCCATCCGCTGCGATCCAGCTCTCGTCGGTATCCAAATAGTGCGACAGCGCGATCAGCGTGAAGGTCAGTTCTTCGCCGCTTTTGCAATCTGCCATCTCGCGTTTCACCACATCGCGAACCGAGTACTTTGTCGTGCCGACATACAAGGGGTAATCCACGGGGACGTTACACAACGAGAACACGCACAACATTTGAGCTTGGTGCCCCTGCAATCCCACGCCACTTTTGACGTGGATGCCATCACGGTCCTCTTCGAGCAACCGTTGACCGCGACTCGCGTTGTTCCCCGCCATCCACGCGATCGCGCTGTAATGTTGGCGTTCGGCGACGATCTTGGTATCGACGCCATAAACCATGATCGAATGCAACATTCCCCAATTGCTTCGTTCATTGGCAACTTCAGGGCGGCGATAATAGTTGACCAAACACCGCTGCATGACCGGTTTCAGTTTAGCAACCGATGCCGAAATACGTATCGGCCCGGTCGGCATCCCAACATAATCCAGTACAACCGGCTCACTCGCTTTGGCCCCCGTCGGTTCGTCCCATTGATCACCAACCGAAACCGATCGCTGTGGCGGGGCTGCCGCACTTGTCGCGAGCCGCGAATCGGCAACACGCTGCTGGGGATCCGATTCGCGACGCGGCGATTTGGCAGCAGGTTGCGAATCTGCAGTGGATGACGGCGAGGTGGTGATTTGGGGAGTCGCCTTTCTCAGACGGTCGCCAAGACTTAAATCTTCGACCACCTCGTCAGCAAACTCTTCCGCGACCTCCTCGTTGTCTCCGTCGGATGCCAACGCTTCCTCGGCCTCGAATCGCTCACGATCCGTTACGACCGGGTCGCTGTAGCGGTCTCCGGCGGTACTCCGTTCGGCATCTTCCCAACTCTCGGACTCTTCACTGGCTGGCTCTTCACGCGCGGGCTCTTCACTGGCGATCACTTCGCTCAAGCCTTCCAGCGCTGTGTCATCGTCACTGGCCAAGGCGTCCACCGCAGGGCTCGCTAAAGGGCTCGCTAAATCAGGCCCAGCCAACTCGGGACTTGCCAACTCGGGACTTGCCGTCGGCGCCAGCTCGAGTTCCAATTCGTTGAACTTCTCTGCAGGCGACAACTCGGTCGATTCGCTCACCGCGGACTCGGGGGAACGCGTCGCCGATCGCATCGGATCGACCGAGCGAGTGATTGGAATCAAAGCGGGCGTCTCGGACACCTTCTTGCTGGGCTGCTGGGTGGCGCGGGAATCGGTCGGGGCCGCGTCCTTGATCGTCGCGTCCTTGATCGTCGCGTCTTGGATCGTCGCGTCCTTGATTAACGGGCTCGCGACTTCGGGATCCCGAAGCGGCAGCGGATCACGCAGAGGCAACCGTTCTGGATCGGCCACAATGCGGCGTGCTCGCGGCACCCAATTATCATCGTCCGACGGCGTGTTCGAACCGACCGCCGGCGTCTGCCGCGACGGCGTGTCGACCACGACCGGTTCATGTTGCCCGCGCGTCTGCATCGAGGGCGGATCGCTCACCAATGGAACACTCGATGGCGGCGTGGGTGGAGTCGTCTTCTTGGATGAATCGGGCTTGTTCGTCAATACATCCAGCAGCCATGGACGCCTCGCTATCCGCACTTCCGCCGAGGTATCGAGTGGCGGATTAAGCACAACACCCTCGTCACCTACCGCGAACTGCGAGCACGAAATAGCTAGCAAACAACTGAGAG
>NZ_JBFHFD010000208.1:0-13208 GCF_041583735.1 Novipirellula sp. | reverse complement strand
TCTGGCGGCTTTTCCCACCCCAATCTTCGTTGCAAGACGATCTCGATAACACCGGTGTTTGCGTTCGCCTGCGGCGTTTCCCGCGATTGAATCATTTGCTCCAAAACCTGCGGATCGGGATCACGAAGCTTGAATTGAAAACACGCTTCGGGCTCGTGCGAATGAATGCATAAGTAACGTTCAGTGCCGAGTTCACGATTTCTGGACAGCCACTTTTCCAAACGCCACAAGTCTTGCCCCGCATCAAAATTGCTTTGGTGCAATACCGGAGGCGTCTTGTACGAGCCACCCAACATCGGATTGACATACGCGAAATAGTTTGGAAACACGACCGCGTATTCCAAAAGCATGACCACACACAAAGCGACCGCCGCAAAACGCATGGCTCGCACCGCTCGGAATGACCAATGGCACCATGCGACGCCGGCCAGCAGGTAGATCGCAGGTAACGCGGGCAATGCGTAGCGAAGATTGACCGCCATCTGCCAGTGGAGCGAAAGGATCAGCAGCACCGACGTCGCGGCAACCGAGCAGCAAATCAGCAACGCCGAAACGTCTTTGTCTCGAAGTTCACCCGTCGGAGGCAACCGCTTTCGCCGGATCAAGGACACTGCGAATACAATCGCTAAGATGACCGCTCCAATCCAAACGGCGAGCTGTTCCTTGGCCAACAGTCCATAGACGTAATACCACCAGACACCCTCGGGATACCAACGGCCATCGACGTAGGCGGCACGGCCGTTTTCCACGGCAGCCTGTTGCTCATCGATCCCGATCAAAAATTGTGCCGGTAACGGAGACGGCAATTGTCCGACCAGCCTCGACACAGCGCTGCTTGGTGCGTCCCCGGACGACGTATCATTGAGCCACGACAAGAGATCGCTGCGAAAACGATGCTGCGAAAGCCGCCATCCCAAATCCTGCCCCCCATACATGACCGCAACAACAATCGCGGCGATGCAACCTTGATAGAAATGCGATCGGATTGCAGTTAGCGTGGCCTGCGACCCTTTCAATTTAGCCACTCGAGTTTGGTAGATTACCGTTCCGACCGGCCATGCCAGATACACCGCACAAAAGGTGAATTTCGTTGACAGTGCTAGCCCCCACGCTAATCCACACAGCGTCGAAGTAGACCGAGCGGGCCGTCGCCACCACGCGACCGTCGTCGTGATCAGCAGCACCATCATCGTAGCGGACGACACGTCGGGCATGATCAACCAACCATGCCCCAACACCAACGGGTTGGTCAACCATAAGATTGCTGCGATCAAACCGATTTTGCGAAGGTTCTGCGGAAGCAAAAACACGATCAACCAAGCGGTCAAGCAAGTGAGCAGCACACGTGGCAATCGACCGACATAGAACAGAGTCCGGTAGTCCGCGTGATTGGCCTGCATAAACCGGTATCCCAAGTTGAACTCATGCCTTGCGCCAACTGCCATCTGAGATGCGGGATAGAGCCCGGGTAGTTCCGGCTGGAACAGCAATTCAGGGATCGCGGCGGAGCTCAATTTCACCAACGGTGGATTCACTCGGTAAAACCCTGGATCTCCGCTGCGCAAGACCGCGAGCCCGGACGCCAACTGAGCACTCTCATCCCAGGTCGGTGCGGACGCCCAGCTCTGCTGCAACAAGGAGATCGCCGCAGCCAGGGTGAACACCATCAGGATCGCCATACGCTTATTTTGGAACATAGTTCAACTGCAGCATTCCTGACATCCACGTAATGTATAGACGTCCGATAAGTTTACACCGAAACAAACCACAAAAATTACATGCAAGGCATTGATTTGCAACAAAACTCTAAACAGTTTTTTTCTTTGCAAACTAGCGTTTTTTTGTTGCATCCGATTGCATTTCCCGATAAGTTCACAAAGCTTAAGTGCATGCAACCGCCGCCAGCAGGAGTATTTCAAATGCGAATCACTAAGGTCGTCTCGTGTATTGCAATTGCGGTGATTGTTTATTTCGTGTTCGTTAGGTTTGCAGGATTAGGAAATTTCGTCGCTTACACGCGGGGGGAAGATTCAGTCATCGACCTTATCCAGGACCCTCGAGCCACCGGCCCCGCGATCAACGTTCGCAACTTAACCTTTAGCAAAATTACGGTATTGGGATACACAACATCTTGCAGCTGTGTCGGCATCTCAGGTTTACCAATTGACATACAACCGGGCACAAGCACCCTGCTGCCCATTGAAGGTGGTGTGGATAAAGGAGTGGAAGTAAGGATCACACTGCTCATACAAGACACCGCTGGTATTCGGGAGAAGCAAGTAAAAGTATCTAACTTTCACTTCAGCCATCAGTCGTAGAACGGCGGCGGCAACTGCTTCAAAATCATTTGCCCAATTTACGGAGCGTGAACCGCGTCTCTTAGCTCCTTGCTTGCGGCTATGCACACTCACGCACAAGCGACTTTCATTCTGTTGTTCGCAAATTGATGATCGTTATGTTGAGTTTCGTTTACTAGAGTTTTCTGTTATGGGAGGAAGTATGATGAGGTTTGGTTTGGTGAAGTTTAGTCTGATGGGTTTCTCGGCAGTGATATTTTCTCTGGCTCTGTGCTTTGCGCCGGTATCGTCCGCCTGGGCAGGCACCGACTGCGACGACGGCTGCGCGGAGTCGGCAGGATGTTCAGGTGGTTGCCTGGAGGCGTCCAACTGTGAAGGTACAAGTTGCAAAAACCTATCTATTATTGAAGGGAATGAGCACTGTGGCTGCACTAGGTAGCTAACGCCAATGAATTCCTACATAGTGAATGTGTCACTTTGGGCATTTTGCTTACTAGTCGCTCACATCGCATGTAGTGGTTGACGGACGATGTTGCAACGCCATTTGCTGTATTCGCGTCAGCGATGGCTTCGTGAAGCGACCTGCCTTGCTGAATGCGCAGCCTCAATGGCTCGCTTTCTCAGCAAGAAGGTCGCTTTTTCACTCATATCCGGTGTACTTGGTAGATTGCTTTTCAAACTTATTGAGTGGGTTTTTATTAAGATAAGATAGCCCCAAATAAAGCTAGCAATGTCATCGACAATTTTGAGAGCAGATTAATGGTTCGATTTTTACTGGCTTCACTCATTACCGTAATCGTTGCAGGTGGCCTTCGCGCGGATGACAAGGAAACCGAAAAGGAAATCGTCGCGTTTTCGGAAGAAATAAGAAGCACGTTCAGCCCTGTGGAAACGACTTTTCAATCACGAAACCTAATCAATGACACGCTCGCGCAGAGCGTCTACATCGAATCCGGAGAATACTTTCTCTATGAGAAGCCAACTGCGATTTGCGCTGCGAATCCCCAATACAGTTTCTTCCTCGAACGAAAAACCGCATCCGATCCGTGGCAACTTAAGTCACTCAAGCCACGAACGAAAACGGAACACGACACCGAACTTGTGACGGAAGTTCAACTTGTTAAGGGCGCTCAGTACGGATGGCTAACCGCTAACGGCTTCCGAATTGATGAGTACTTTGAACTTGACCAACGCAAAATTCATGCTGCTCACTCGGGCCGCGGTGACGACGAGGAAGTCCGTGTAACGATTGAAATTCCTGACACAAAGCAATGGATGAGCAATGGCATGCGTGTCAACAAGGAGCGAATTGCTGCAAGATTCTTGCCTAACAAGTACGGCTGGGTTCCTGTGCAGGCCGAGGCATTTTGGCCAAAAGGCAAGGGAAGGAGCATCTCGCAGAACCGTGACTTTGTCCAACAAGATGGCTTTTGGATCCCGCGGGAATCGGAGACGAAAATTTTTAAGACCGTCGAAAGCAAAGAACCCTATGTACACATTTTGCAACGGTTCAGCTACGAGGACTCACCCCCCGACTTGGATCGGTTTATGGTCAGTCACTATGGCTTCAAAGAACCTGTTCTTCCCGGCAGCGAACGCAGTCGTATCGGCGTCGTCATCGCCATTTCGATTTTCCTGCTCGTTGCAGGATTTTTATTACTCAAGAAGCTCGAAAGAAAGCCAACCGCACAAACGTCATAGCCTTTTGGAATCACCACGGTCCTAACGCTCGAGGTTTGAGGTTGCACGATTTTAAGGCAGGGATTTGAAGCTCTTCACGCGAATCACAAATTACCAAAGACTGTTACTATCGCTAATTGTCATCCATGTCGTGCTGGTTGGCGGTTGTGCGATCCGGTACGGATTTGCATGGACCGAGGTTGGCTTGCTGCCTGCGGGGATTTTGGATTGGCAATACGGCAATTTCGACGCGTTTCGCGTCAATCCACCGCTGGTGCGTTTATGGGCAACGCTACCGCTGCTTACTTTTGACCCCGAGGTCGCAGCATTGGCAGCAGACATCGACCCGCGAGATCGGCTGGAATGGACACTCGCACGATCGATGTTGGAATCAAATCCCGAGGCGGCTCATCGCTGGTTGGTTTTATCGCGGTTGTTCTGTCTGCCATTTACGATTACTGGGATGTACGTCGCATCTCGGTGGGCGAGAGAACTGTATGGCTCGGCGGCCGGAATCGGTGCCGCACTGCTGTGGGCATTTTTACCAAACAACATTGGCTATGGCTGTTTGATCAGCGGCGATGCACAGGCGGCAAGCATGGGGTTGTTGACACTCTATCTGTTTCGCGGCTGGCTGAAACGTCCCGGTTTAGTAGAGACCTACCAATTGGGACTCGTCTTGGGATTGACGATGTTATGTAAGAGCAGTTGGTTGATTTTGTGCGGGTTGTTACCCGGGCTGTGTCTGGTGATTGGGGTGGTCCAGTACTGCAAGCGTAACCGCGATATGGGTCCGCAGAAAGCTGATACGATGCAGAGCCGCATACGGCAACTGGTGTCACTCGGTTCCGCACTTGTAATCGCATTGTTCGTCGTGAACTTGATGTACGGATTCGCCGGCAGCTTTCGGCGTTTGGACAGTTATCAGTTTATCAGCAAGACACTCGCGGGCAGCGACGATTGGCAAGCTTATGCCCCCTACAGCGGAAATCGATTTGCCGGAACGTGGCTCGGACGCCTTCCGGTGCCATTCCCCGAAGATTTGGTGATCGGCGTCGACTTGCAAAAATGGGACTTTGATCGCGAGCGATGGTCCTACTTTCGCGGTCAATGGCGTAACCACGGCTGGTGGCACTACTACTTGTATGGGATGGCGATCAAATTGCCGCTTGGCTTTTGGTTGTTATTTCTAATCGCTGCAACGGGGTTTCTTTTGCGGGCATCCTGGCGAGTGCCGTGGCAGCAAGAGTTACTGCTGTGGACACCAATGCTGTTGATCCTAATTGGCGCGAGTCTCGAGACGGGGCTAAACCGGCATTTGCGATACGTGTTGCCAGCGATGCCGTTTGCGATTGTCATTGCGAGTCGTGCGTTTCGCGTCTTTGACGTCCCCCATCGCACATTGCGCCCCGCCGTGGCGGTGGCCACCGTGTGGATAATTGCCAGCAGTCTCTGGATCTATCCTCACAGTCTGTCGTATTTCAACGAATCGATCGGCGGTCCGTATCGAGCTCACGAATACCTCAACGCCAGCAATCTCGACTGGGGCCAGGACTTGCCCTACTTGCGTCGATGGCAGCAAGCGAACGCTGAAAAGCGGCCGCTGATGGTCACCAACTACCTACACATCGTCGACCCCAGTGCCGCCGGGATCCAAACCAATGGCGCCGTCCCGTCGATGCCCACTCGTCGCAACCATCGCACGGGGTCATCAACGCCCCAGTTTCAGCCCGGTTGGTACGCAATCGACCGAGAAACTTTGCTGCGTCGTAGCGGTGAGTACCAATACCTACGCCAGTTCGAGCCGTCGGCATGGGCCGGCTATGGATTTCAAATCTACGAGATTTCAATCGAGCAAGCCGCCACGCTACAGCGACAGTGGCTTGATACGAATGAGCCGACCGTCCCCCAGTAGCAACCTCTCCAATCACAGCGAGATCAATCAATGACCAATGAAAACGAACAAACGACCGATCCGCATCAGCTTGATGGTTGGTTTGAATTCGGTTGCTGGACGATCATCGCGATGACACCGTTTCTGTACTGGGTCAATGGCTCCGCGGTTTCCCGCGACCAGCTTGTGGTTCGTTCGCTGTTGGTGGTCGTCGCATTGATCGCTGGTGTCACGTTGCGATGCATTGCATGGTCGCGGAGATGACAAACAGCTTAAAGCCGCAGATGGATGACGACTCAGTCTCGGCCAATTTCAACACAATTACCTGGATCTTTTAAATGGCCGTTCCTACCAAACAAAAACTTCTCGACATCGCTAATTTCGCAAGCCTCAAACGTGCTTCGCTAGTACTCATGATGTTGATTGCTGCGACGGGTTGTTCATCACAGCCGATGGAAATCAAGCCCAAAATGGAATGCCGTTCACCCAACGGTCTACGCGACAACAAGAAGATGTTCCAGTGGAAATACGATCGAGTCCGCGAGGTCATTTTGGAGGTGTTACCCGAAGGAGAAGAGGGGATGCCATTTCCGGAACTACGGGACGTAGCTGAGCAGCAATTCAAATCAAGCGAACGTGAGGAGATAGGGAAACTCTCGTGGTTCGTCGAAACGGTGACTTTGGAAATGGAAACACGTGGGGAACTGCAGCGTTTCCCCGAGACGAAAACTCCGACGCCGCTGCCGAAGAATGTGCGGCGAGTTCCCAACGCAATTTGACGGTCACTGTATGGCGTACCGAGCAGAACGACATTCCGCTTCCGCTAAATCAATTTCCAACAACATTCGCTGACGACTTCCCATGGGCCCGATGGCTACCAAGTACGCTGCCGCAATTTTACTTTCGCTTCAGGCCGTCCTATTGGCGTGGGGTGCGGTACGTCATAGCCCGACCTACGACGAGGTCGCGCACTTGCCCGCGGGACTGAGCCACTGGGAACGGGGCGATTATCATCTGTATCGCGTCAACCCGCCGCTCGTGCGAATGATCGCTTCGCTGCCGGTTTGGTTTTTGGGTGCCGATACCGATTGGAGCCGACTTGATTCTGTGATCGACTCCGATACCAATAAGCGAATCGACTTCGAAGTCGGTGCGGAATTCATCGCCGCCAATGGCCCGCGTGCGTTTTGGCTTTACACATTTGCCCGCTGGGCGTGCATCCCGTTTGCCACCATCGGTGGATGGGCGGTATGGCGATGGAGTCGCAAACTTTACGGAGATGGCTCAGCGATATTGGCGGTTGCGTTATGGACGTTCAGCCCGTTGGTGATCGGACACGGCCAATTGATCACCCCCGACGTCGCGGCCGCATCCATGGGAACACTCGCGTTCTATCTGTTTTGGCAGTGGCTGCGGGAACCCTTGTGGAGGCACGCGTATCTCGTTGGCGCAGCGCTTGGTTTGGCGGAACTGACGAAAACAACCTGGGTGATCGCCATTCCCTTGATATTGACGTTGTGGCTCGGGTTTACCGGAATCCATTGCCAACAACGCTGGCGGCAGGCATCCCAACTGGCATTCATTTTCGGATTGGCTTGGTTCGTCTTTGTGCTCGGTTACAGTGGCGACGGACTGTTCAAACCTCTCGGTGAATATCAATTTCAGTCACAGGCGTTCTCTGAGACAGAACCTGTCGACCAGGACGAAGAGGTTCACGACGTTCGGAGCAAGAACAATCGTTTTGCGGGGACGTGGATGGCCGGCATCCCGGTGCCGCTTCCGGAACAATACGTCCTTGGGATCGATGTCCAGAAAGCCAATTTCGAGTCCACAACGCTCTCCTATCTGGGCGGAGAACTGCGGTCACAAGGCTGGTGGTACTACTACCTGTACGCCGTCGGCGTAAAGTCCACCTGTGGTGCACTACTGATGCTCGTCGGCGTCACGATCGTTCGAATTGTCACCATGGCAATCTCGATTGCCAATCCACATCGCCGCAATGTTTTGACAAAAGACGAATGGATTGTCGTGGTTCCGCTGATCGCGATCCTCGTGACCGTCAGCTCGCAAACCGGTATCAACAAACACCTGCGATACCTCTTGCCGGCGTACCCGTTTGCGATCATTTGGATCAGCCAAGCTGTTCGGCTGGCCGGTGCAGCGAGGCCGAAGCTGAGAAAATACGGCCACACGGCAATGGTGGCATGCACGGCATGGGCCGTCTCATCGAGTCTGTGGATTTACCCACATAGCATGTCGCACTTTAACGAGCTCGCAGGAGGCCCGCGTCGAGGTGACCAGCATCTGATCAATAGCAATATCGATTGGGGTCAGGATCTCTTCTATTTACGTGACGAACTCGACAAGCGGGGGTGGCGAGGCGTCGGCATGGTGTATTGGGGACGCTTTGATCCGCGGTTAGCAGGGATTGAATTTGATCTGCCCCCACGCGGTCCGTTCGAAGCGACCTCGGACGCACGAGGCCGTAGCCGATTGCTTCCAAAGCCGGGTCGTTATGCGATCAGCGTCAATCACATTCGCGGCTATGCGTTTCTAGCTCCAGACGGGAATGGCGGTTTGGCGATGCCTCGAAAAGATGCCTACAGCTACTTCCAGCGATGGCAACCTATTGCAACCGCCGGATACTCGACGCGTTTGTATGAAATCAGTACGACCGATGTGACGGAGTTACGCCAGCGACTTGGATTCGATAACCTCCCCGATTTAAAAATCGCAATCAACAACAACTTATCACTGGATAACAGTCACGCAACGACTGTGACAGCCATAGCCAATGAGAGTGCATTTTTGTTGGGATGTGCCGATGGTTCGGTCAAACGATTCCAGCTTGCCGAACCAATGCAACAGCGACAATCCACAACCGATGGCGAGGCAAATCGTCAGGGCGTCGAACTCATGCCGGCCTCGACACACTCCGTCGCGGCCTTGGCGAGTTCACCATCGGGAGACCGTTTCGTTAGCGGGTACGCCAACGGCGATGTGTTCTTGGCGACGACGGAAACAGCCAGAGAGGCGTCTTCTCGCATACGGCTAGGGACTCATGATTCGCGAATCACGGCGGTCGCATTCTCACCCGATGGAACTCAGGTGGCATCGGCAAGCAATGACGGCATTGTTCAGATTTGGGACACAAATGGGTCGGGATTATCCGCAAGCATCGACTGCGAGCTGACAACTACAGCGTTAGGTTGGGTCACATCAAACCAATTGCTCGTGGGCACGGGAGATTGGAAGACCGGACGACGTGGATCGATCGGCCGCTACGACGTGACCGGCCAGTGGCTCGGCGACCTCGAAAACAGTCGCCACCTGATCATCGACCTCGTTGCCACAAAGGATGGCCGCGTGATCGGACGCAACCACACTGGCGAGCTCTCCATTTGGGATGGGATAACAGGCAAGAAACAGTTCACCCTCGTTGGTGAGACTGCACGTCAACTGTCGTTGTCGAGTGACGAACGTTGGCTGGCTGCTAGCGTCGCAACGGGTACGATCCGAATTTGGGAATTAAGCACCGGCGACCTAGTCCAACAATCTAAACTGCTTGAACATCGAATCGAAGAGATGGCATTTGTGGGAACCGAACCAGTGCTGATCGCGGTGGATGCTCGCGGAAACGCACACGAGATCTCCATCACGCTCGATGAAACTCGCCCTACACAGATCGATTGACAAAACTCCCTTTACAGACTCCCTCTCTGACGAGACTGTGCGATGAAACTGATCATTCAGATCCCATGCTTTAACGAAGCCGAAACGTTGCACCGCGTGCTCGCGGATCTCCCCTCGCAGATTTCTGGCATTGATGAAATCGAGACACTGGTGATCGACGATGGCAGCAGCGATGGAACGGCGGCCGTTGCATTGGGACTGGGTGTTGATCATGTAGAACGACATCTCTGTAACCGCGGACTGGCGGCAACCTTTGCCAGCGGGCTGGAGACCGCACTGCGTCTGAATGCGGATATCATTGTCAACACCGATGGCGACAACCAGTACCCCAGCTCTTCGATCGCGAAACTCGTCGAACCGATCGTCGCAGGCCGAGCGGACGTGGTCGTAGGAGACCGACGCCCTGGGGCGGATCCAAAGTTCTCACTCGTAAAACGGTGGCTACAGCGATGCGGACGCCGCGTGGTCAGCGGGTTGGCCGGCCGCGATCTGGCGGATCCGGTCAGCGGCTTTCGAGCCTTTTCTCGCGCTGCAGCGGAACGAACGCATATCGTCACGGGGTACACCTATACGATCGAGTCACTACTGCAGGCCAGCTGCAAAAATCTGGCGATCGAGTTTGTCCCCATTGATACCAACCCCGCCACCCGACCGTCGCGATTATTTCGATCGATACCGCAGTTCGTTTCGCGTTCGGCGATCACGATGATGCGAGTGTTCTTTATGTTTCATCCGCTTGAGGTGCTGGTCAATATCAGCCTAGCACTGGCGTTGGTCGGTATCCTGCCAATCGCTAGGTTCTTGTATTTGTACGTGTTCGATGATGGCAGCGGGCACATTCAATCATTGATTCTGGGCGGAGTGCTGGTGGTTTTGTCGGCGATTACTCTGGTCGCAGGCCTGTTAGCGGATCTGATTTCGCACAACCGGCGACTGCTGGAGAAGACGCTCGAGCGATTGCCGTACGCTCGCATCGCAAGCAATCCGTCGAACGAACCAGAGCGTCACCACCACCGTTCGACGCATCGCCCCGAGCGATCTGCGTTCACCTTGCTCGAGTTGATCGTGGTGATGGCCGTTCTCTCAATTCTCGTCGCACTGTTGTTGCCATCGGTCCAGTCTGCGCGAGAGGCGGCGCGGAGGACACAGTGTGCCAATCATCTCAAACAATGGTCACTGGCACTGCAGCAACACGTGCACACGTATCGTCAGTTTCCGTCTGGCGGCTGGGGAAAAGATTGGGCAGGAATCCCGACAATCGGCAACGGACCAGCTCAACCAGGCGGTTGGATTTTTCAGTCACTTCCCTTTATTGAACAAAGTGCATTACAACAAACCGGAGGGCACCGAGCCGAAGACGAAGAGGCGAACGGCCAGCGGCTGCAGACGCCGCTTCCGATATTGCACTGCCCCAGCCGACGCGGCGGGGAACTTTTCTTCAACGAACGAGGATGGCACCCTCATCACCATCCACTGCTCGTGTTTGTTGCCCGCAATGACTACGCGATCAATGGCGGAGGTCAAATGATCCGCTCCGGCGCTGGCCCCGATTCGATCGAAGACGCCCGCAGCCACACGTGGCCGGACATGTCGGACAACACAGGCATCTGTTACCAACGCAGTCGGATTCGTTTTCGCGACATCACCGATGGGCTGAGCAACACCTACGCGGTAGGCGAAAAACAGATTCCGGTGAACCGCTACGCTCTAGGAAGTGATATGGGGGACAACGAAAGCGCATACAGCGGTGATGACCGCGATCTGACTCGCTATGTTGGTGCGGTCGGAGACACTCGATTCCGCCCGCTTCCTGATTCCAACCTGCCTGAAGAAGAAGGGACAGTATTCGGCGCGGCCCATCCGGCGGTGTTTCAAATGACGCTCTGTGACGGCGCGGTAAAATCGATCAGCTACTCGATCGATTCCACGGTCCATTCGCAACTAGGAATTCGCAATGACGGAAAGTCCATTGACGCAAACGTTTTCCAGTAGCTGGCGTTTTTTAATGTGTAGGTTTTGCGGCTGGAAAATCGATTACGGTATACAAGTCCACCTCGCCCAAACTGCAGTTTGGGAGAGGTAGTACGCAGCAAGCCACCTCTCCCGAGCGAAGCACGGGAGCGGTCGGACGGGCCCTCAAGGCCGCGTCCGGGTGAGGGCCGACCGAGCAAGTTGAATCGCGGCAAGTGCTTGCCAGCGAGTTGTCCAGTGCGAGCAAGCCGGAGACAAGCCCTCACCCGAGCATCGCTGAAGGCTCTGCTCGACCTCTCCCAAACTGCGTTTGGGAGAGGTGCAGCCAACGAGTCACCTCGCCCGAGCGAAGCACGGGAGAGGTCGGACGGGCCCTCAAGGCCGCGTCCGGGTGAGGGCCGACCGAGCAAGATGAATCGCGGCAAGCGGTTGCCAGCGAGGTGTCCAGTACGAGCAAGCCGGAGACAAGCCCTCACCCGAGCAATCGCTGAAGGCTCTGCTCGACCTCTCCCTAAACTGCGTTTGGGGAGAGGTGACAGTCAACGACCTTCCGCTGCTAACGCCGCGGCACTTGTAGACAACCAAAATGGTCCATCGACATCGATGACAGGATTGATTCGGATTGCGACTGCATCGCAGGATCCAACTGCATCGCCATCGTCGAATGCTCCGCCGCCAAACGAGTCTTTTGATGTTCGCGGTAACACTGCGCCAATAACAAATGACTCTCGGCGGTCGGATCGATCTCCACCAACGTGCGATACGCTTGCTCTTCTAATGCCCGCTGATCAAGTCGTCGGGCGGCAAACCCGATTCCCTTCCATGCACTGCCCAGCCCCGATCGTTTGGACTGGCTTGCGGGTTGCGATTCCCAGTAAGCCACCGCTGCCTGGTAGGCCTCCAAGCTTTGCGACATCCGATTCAAACGCTGGAAACACAGTCCTTTATAGTCCAAGCTAACGGGCTGAAAACGATCACCGCGAGTCAATGGCTCGAGCAACTGCAACGCTTCCTCATTGCGATCCAAATGCATCAACACCGTGATCCGCTGGCCTAGCACGCTAACCGAGGCATCAGCAGAGAGAGGCTGGCCCGCTTCAGCTTGCAGTTTTATGACAATGTTTTTCAGTTCCTGCTGGACTTTTCGCACCGATTTTTGATGAATGATGCCGCCGGGATTCAACTGGGCAAACTGTTCGGATTGTCGGTTCGCCAGTGCAAAACGACGGGTTTCTAGTGATCGCTCGAGATCAATACGAATCCCATCCGCAACCGCGTCCGCATAGGCCGCCGGCACTAGCGTCGCCAACGCGACCAGCATCGCGAATCGTATCCATCCGTTCTCCGCAAACACGGGTAAACGTGGCGACGGCATTACGGTCGTGCCCGCAAATGTCACGGCCATCATCGTCGCCATCGCGATCACGCTGCGGCATACGGTCAGCGTGATCACACTTTGATCAGGAAGCTGAGTGATCGATGCTGCAAACACGGTGATCGCGGCAGCGACCGCAACGCCCCCAAACGCAATGCTTAGTT
This sequence comes from Novipirellula sp., assembly GCF_041583735.1. Lineage (NCBI taxonomy): Bacteria > Pseudomonadati > Planctomycetota > Planctomycetia > Pirellulales > Pirellulaceae > Novipirellula > Novipirellula sp. The sequence continues at coordinate 134 of NZ_JBFHFD010000208.1, read as the reverse complement.
TCTGCCAGCTAGAGAATTTGCAAAATGACTGGACGCCCCACACTGCAAGCGGAAACGCCGCAAAAAAGGCACAGGCGACGACGTCCCAGCGACCGAACACTTGCACGACACCTTCGGAGTTTGACAGCAGCATG
>NZ_JBFHFD010000207.1:0-13226 GCF_041583735.1 Novipirellula sp. | reverse complement strand
GATGAGCAAAAAATTCGAGCGACGCTTGCAACAAGCAATCCTGGGCCCTCTGCGTTGCCTTTCGCGAGTGATCCGCATCCTGGTCCACTCGACTGAGCCCGCGATCCCAAATCATTGATCGCAGCGTGGACTGCAACGCGATCCGAAACTTCTCGAACAATTTCGCGCGATCGAGCCGATTCGGTAGCGCAGCGAGCAAGCGGTCCTCTGAAATGGCGGCGGGGGGATTGTCGTCCGGGTTTTCCGAAACGGAAAAGAAAACCGGAAACAAATCTTCGTCGTCGCTGATCGCTGCCGAGGCAGCTCCACCGGCCGCCGGAATGTAGGGCCGACTGGCGGGCACGTCAAAATCGTACGCCGCATAGACCGTTTCGATGCCGTGCGTTTTGGCCAACGGCGTAAACGTTTCAAACACTTGATCCGGAGTCTGGCGAGGACGGACTTTATTGACCGCCAGCATCCGCGGGACTCCGGGCATCAAATCGGCGGCGATTCGCAACAGATCCCCCAGCGTGGCGTCACGCGAAGATTCAGCAGACGAGACCACCAAGAACGCCGAACAGATCGTGGCGGCACGGCCAAGCAGATCGCGGCGAATCTCCGGCGATCCGAGCCCAAACGCTTCATCGGAAACGATGTCTGGGCAATCCAGCAACCCAATCCCCGCTTCGTCCAACCCAGGATCGGTGGCCACAAGCGGAATCGCAAGCGTGCTGACGTCGCCACCGCGATTGTTGTATTGCTGGTGAGCGGCGGCAGGATCTTCGGCCAGCATCTCGGGTGGTTTTCCGATCGCATCCCCGATCCGGCCCATCAGCAGACTGAACAATTCCGAGTCGGATTGCCATTGCTGAGGCAACCACAGAACAAACCGATGCGTGCCTTCGACATTGCTCGGTCCACGCAGCGTACGTGCCCGCCCCGTCTCACTCAAATAGGTGGCCACCAAACTGGTCTTGCCGCTGTTGAGCATCCCGGCGATTGCCACCACCGGCCAATTGACAAGCTGAGACGCCGAATGGACTTGGCGTCCCGAGGCCAGGATATCGCTGGCCAACGATAAATCCAAACGGCGGACGGCGGCTAAAAAACTTTCGCGAGATTCACTCGGATAAATTCGCTGGACCATCGCGCGGCGATCATCGTCTTCCAACAAGGACAATAAACCAGGCCAATCGATCGAGTCGTCCTCGAGATTTCGGTATTTACCAAACATGTCGTGTCGCCGAGCGTTTATCCCGAGAAATCGCGTGTGGGTGCTGTTGTCATTGGGGCTGCAGTGACGCCCGCCACAGCGGTAGCGTCCGAAGCTGCGGCAGCGCCCGGAGCTTGCGATCCGCCAAACCCTCTAAATTGATGGTTCCACCACTGAACGGAATCCACTTGGGTCCAGCGTCCATGATCTTCACATCCACGGAGTGTATCAGCGAGTTCGTCCATCGACATAGGGCGCTGATTTGTGTCTTTTTGCAAGCAGGACATCAATACATTTTGCAAATCGTCGGCCAAGGGGATGCCGATTCGCTTCGCGGGACGCACTGGGACTTCGTTCAACTGCTTCAAACAAATATCGACCGACGCCCCGCCATCAAACAAAGGCACGCCGGTTAGTAACGCATAACCGACCGCGCCGACCGCATACAGATCACTTTGAGCGTTCGCGGCCGAGGCGTCTCGCACGGCCTCGGGAGACATGTACATCGGCGTGCCGGTGATCGAGTCAACTTGAGTCAATTCGACAGTGTCTCGCGTGATCTCTTTGACCAGTCCAAAATCGAGCACCTTGATCAGATCGCCCACCCCCGACACATCGGTCAAGATAATGTTTGCAGGCTTGATGTCGCGATGAACAATCCCACAGCCATGGGCTTCGGCAAGCGAACCGCACATTTGGATCAATAGTGAAATCACACGCCCAGCGGGCTGACGCCCATATTGATCAATCAATGCTTGTAGCGTGATTCCTTGGACGTATTCCATCACATAATAAAATGTGCCGTCGTCGGTTCGCCCGTAATCAAAAATGGCAATCGTATTGGGGTGACGAAGCTGCGACGTCAACTGGACTTCACGAGCAAAACGTGAAGCGGTCGTCGAGGTCAACTCGTCTTTTTCGAGTACCTTGATCGCCACCTCTCGCTTGAGCATCTGGTGAGACCCGATATAGACCGATCCCATTGCCCCTTCGCCGATCAACCGCCCGAGCTTGTATTGGCCGAGCTGTCGGGTGGAATCGTTCTGGGTGAACGAACGAGCAAGATGCGGCCCAAACAGATACAGTCCGCCCAGCAATACCGCTCCCAGGATCATCAATATCGCCAATGCCCATTGGATCCGCGAGAGCGTTTGCAGCGGTCCATAGACATCCCCCACCTTCATCTCGACAGCGACGCCGAAACCATACTCCGGCATCCAACGCCAAGCTCCGATGACTTCCTCGCCGCGATAATCACGGTACCCCGCGACATTTTCTCCTTGCCCACCGCGAGTCAATTGGTCCGCCAGCACGGTCAACGGACGCGAACTGGAACCGCCAGCCAAGCGGTTGCCTGCCACGGATTTGATCCCCACCTGATCGCCAGGGACTTGGACGACCTGATGCAAAAGAGTCGATGCGGATGCGGAGGAGTGAATCGCGTCGCTCGACCGCGGCACACGTTCACTCGGCACGCTCGTTAACATCACGCCGCGACGGTCGATTGCGTACGATTCTGCAAACTGGCCCGCGACCGGTGCCGAGAGCAGCTCGCTGAAATCCTTATGTGGATCCATCAGGTACACAAAACCGCCAAGCGTGCGTGCGCCCTGCACCACGGGGGTGATCACGGCGATAACCGGAGGCTCGGCATGGGACAGCGGTCCCGATTGACTCAGGGGTTTCGGCGAACGAAAAGGACGCGTCAACGTGCTTTGACGCGAAATCAATTTTTCCAGTGCATCACTGGGAATCCCTAGTTCTTCGGCAAGTAGCGGCGTCAAATCGCTGACAAGCACACGCCCTTGGATATCCATCAGAGCCCAACCTAAAACGTCGTCGCGGGACGCCCCGCTGGCAATCTCCTGGGCGAACAGAGCAAGATTGGGATCGGACCGCCATTGCTCTGGCGTTGCGGGATGACTGGACGCATGGGATGTCAAAATACGCACCGCAAGCGATTTCCGCTTGGGACTTTGCATCACCTCGGTAACCAACGCCGTTTGCTGATGATACCAGTGTTCAAACACGCTTAACTTGGCGGACAAACAAGACCGCAATGAATGACGCGCCATCTCTTGCATCGCAACGCGAACCCGATAGTTCAGAAACACGACCGCAGTTGCCGCAACGATTAACAGCAGAATCCAAATCAGAATCCAGCGTCGAGCCCTGCGTCCCGTGGACCACAAGGTGATCATTCGCAATTTTGACAAAGAGACAGATGACAAAGGAACTCGTTCCAGCGGAAGGAAGATGCAACGCGACCGTATTGTAGCGAAAACAGCATCTTCGTTGAGCACGACGATCAGCGGGTGATTGCCGAGGCCGCCGAATTCATCTGTTTCCAAATCTGGTCCGCAGCCGAAATGTCCGACGGAGTCGCCTGTTCCCCCCCGTAAACGATCCGGTTATAGGCATCGACAACACCAACAGCGGACGAGGAAAACTGTGGTAACGAACCGGCAATCCGCTTTAGAAATTCGCTTGGCGTTTCGTCGGGGCGGCGACGCGCCCCCTGCTCGCGTGTCCAAGCTTCGAACGCCTGGAACGTCACGATCACAATTTGACGCGGATCCGTTTCAATGCCAATCGGATTGCGGAACGAAGAAAATGGCTTCACTGGCGTTTCGATGCCCCGTTGCGGCGATTCAGGTTGCTCGGCACCGGAAGCTGGAAATTGACGGGCCCAAAGTCCATTGAACCACTGCAAAATCGCATCGCGATTGCGGTAGACATAGACCCCAACAACGACCGCGAGCGCCAACGCAATTAAAAATTTCAAGAGCGAACCGAGCAGCGAAAACAACTGCGTCAGCGAGGGAGTCGAGTTTGGAGTTGACGGTTCGGGCGGCGGCGGCGGCGGTTCGCTAGCAGCCGATTCGGGTGGAGATGAATCCGCCTGCTCGGATTTTGCCTGCTCGGTTGCGGGCTGTTCGGATTTGGGCTGTTCGGATTTGGGCTGCTCGGATTCGGGCTGCTCGGATTCGGATTCGTTGGGCGTGGGCTCCTGTGACTCGGACGCAGGCGGTGGATCGGAATTGCCTTGTTGATTTTTTTCTTGCTTGCCTTTTTGGCCTTTCGATTCCGACTTGTCCCCCTGCTCGCTCTTGTCCCCCTGCTCGCCCGAGCTTTTCTCAGAGCTTTTCTCTCCGGGCTTAGCCCCTCCGGGGCTCGGCTTGTTGCCGCCGTCCTGTTTCCCCGCCGCCCCTTTTTCATTCTCACCCTCCGCGGCGGACCCCGGGGGCGACCCCTTTTGGCTCGCGGTTTCTTGGACTTCTTTTCCGCCTGCGTTTTTGTCTTTCGCTGTGACTGCGGCTCCTTCCTTCCGCTTTGCCGCGGCTTCGTTTCCTTGCCCGTACTGGCTTGCTGTAAGGTCATCCGAAGGATTTGTGATTTCCGGCAACTCAAACGACGCGAGCACTTGTCCTGGCAGCGGAGCGAGGTACGAGACCAGCAGGATCAGGCTGATGATTGCCAGACCGCCTGCGATCCATCCCAGCGAAACATTATTGGGCATGTCGACGCCGCGTTGCCGCAAGTAGCGACGCAGTCCTAGAAAGCTGGTGGTCACAAGTAGTGAAAAACTCGAGAACAAATAGATCGCCAACAACCACAGTGCGCGTCCGGATGTCCCCGGATCCGAGCGAAGAAAAAATTGCCCCAGCCCAAACAGCGGCAGCGCGGCCAAGGCGAGGTACATGACGGTGCGTCCCGGCTGGTGCGCGCCCGGTTTGGCCGGAGCCGTTTGAGCTTTGCTGAGAGGCTCTTCGCTTGACGCGGTTGCTCGCGAGTCCGCCGCAGCACGATTCGCCTCGAGTTGATTACGGACGAAGTGGCCGCCAGAGTCCATCAACCCTTGTCCGCTAGCGTCCACCGAATCATCGATCAACGTGCAATCATGAACAATTCGGTCCGCCAGAAACGCGATCAACAGCAACATGAAGATGCTAAAGATTGGCGACCCCACGAATCGCATCATCGCTAAAAAGGTGACTGCGGCTAAGATGCACAGGTAGCCCATGGCGTAGCTGCGGTCGCGCTGAATCGCGATCCTCGCAACGCTGACAACTCCCATCGTGTACATGAACAAGGTCCATGAAACGCGTTCGGGATACCCCCCGTGATACAAGACAAGCATCAAGTAATTGGCGAGGCTGTTGATCATCAAAAAAATCAACAAGGGAGCAACGGCGATGGCCGCATAATCAGCCAACGTTTTCGATGAGGTCGTCATTGGCATCTTCAAATGTCATACGCTCCGCAGCGAGAGGCAGTGCCGAACCGCGTCCGCGTTGGTATTGGTCGCGTCCGCGTTGGCTTTACCGCAATGCCCCGCCACGCCCCGCAGCGGTCGGCGATCCCTCAATTAGACACGAAATCGGATCGCCAGCTTAGATGGGCAGCGTGTGAAACCCGAACTTCCCCCCGGTTTTGTACGCGTATTGATTTGTACGCGTATTGAATCGAAGGGAACTAATCCGAGGATGCTTTGGAATGAGATTCATTCCAACGTTGGATTGCCGGAGCAATCGAATTCATCGGAACCCATTTTCCTTTGGTTTTGCTACTTAACAACAGCGTTTCAGGGACGATTTTTCCTTCATCGATCAGATGAAGCAAATCCGCCTCCGAAATAGGCCCCATTCGTCGCGTTTTTCGTAGCCAACCACTTGTGATGTAGTACCATCCCGCACCCATGCGTTCACCTCATCTTTACGATTGCCCCAGCAACAATCCCGTTGCCGATTTTTCCGCCCCAAAATCTTGCCTGAAAAATGGCCCGGCTTTTGATGCTTCGTCGACATCGCGACGAGCGAAAAAAACAAACCTTGGTCAATCTCCCTGCAAGACCTGCGCAAATCATGCGCACTGGCTGGATTTATTGTACGGGGCTGGCAAACTGGCTGCCAGCAAACCAGCCACTTTGAGGGAAAAAATCACAACGTCTCGGCTCAAGACAGATCACTCAATGACACCGGGCCATCTCACCTACGGGGGGAGGGGGGATGGGACGCACAGAGAAGGCGAGGAAAGGTGCTACCAGCGACCGCTGTAGTGATCCGCATTGACAATTCGCTGGGCTTCGGGACTGATGCCGAACGCTAGATTGGGCTGATTGAGTTCCACAAAAACCGTGTATTTTTGGTGGATGGCATCGCTATACACGATCGGGGCGTGAGTCAGACGCAAAAAATGAACCGGCAAACCGTTCCAACGACGCGTAAAGACCCCCGCTTCGAGCGAGGGTTCGCGAGATAAACCGTAATGCTCGGTCATGATCGCCGCCATCTTGCTAGGGTCTCCAGTAAACCCATGAACGGTAATTCGCTGGACCTTGCCGCTGGTGTCAAAGTAATAAGTCAGCGTCCCCGCCAAATCATCGGCCTGCGTTCCGGTGACGATGGGCACTCGCAGCCCTTCCATCTTCATATCCGCCAATACCGTCGTCACACGTGAGAAGCGATTGATGATCCATTCAGGGTTGATGTCAAAGCGGATCACTTCGCGAAGATCCTGAACCGTGGTCCCCACAAGATTCGGCTCATTTTCAGGCTTGGCGGGAATCGCGCCCAGTTTACGAGCGAGCTCGTGGTCGTAGCGATAGCGTGCCTCGCCGCTGCGACGCAACTGCTCGACCTCGTAGTGCGAGTGCACCGCGTAATCCGAAGAGCTCGACAACACCGAATCCCCCGAACTGATCGCGGCCTCGGTGGTCTCGAATTGACGCTTGATCGACGAGACGGTTTTCTGCCCCATATCCGTTTCCGAGACGACGTAGGGGCCTCCCACGAGCGCAGCGATCGCGGCAGCGGTTCGAATTCGCATGATCGGAAACATAGAATTGCCGTTGAAAAGGAAAGGTAGCTTCAAAGGTCCACGGTCTGGTATCGTCCAATCTTGGCTGGTTTGTTTCCGAAAGAACCGATCTCTTGCGTATCCCGCATGTTATTGCCAATGGGTACGATCGATTTGATAGCTACGTCCCGAATAAACCGGATCTGGTGAGGAATAACGTGCATCGACAGCGGAAAACACCTCAATCAAGCCGACTTTACGGAACCTGACCAGACAAGCTTTCGTCACTTCCTCTGGATTGATTAAACTAGACGGTGGCTGCAGCATCCCTATTTAGATGCTCACAACTGCCGTTTTTTCGCAAACGTCCTCCCCCACTCCTGCTGCCAGCAACCGCCCCACCCTCCACCGGACCATGACGAATGTCGGCATCTGAAATATCGGACCTCTTACCTGTCGCTGCAGAAACGAAGAATCCGCATCCGTATCAAGTCTTTGGGCTGACCGGCGGCGAGCAAGATTCGCAGGTAATTGTCGCCGCCATCAAAAAAACAATCCAAAAACTGCAAAGTGCAAAAGCGAATGCAGACCCAGCGGTGTGGAGACAGGCGGCGAAATGGGTGCAACAATCTCGTGACATCTTGCTCGATCCGGCCAAAAAGAAGGCACTGGACGTTCGCTTCGGCGTGATTGATTTCGCAGTCGCTGACGCGCCACAAAACACGGTGGCGCCCGCTTCGGCACCGGCCGCAGTGCCGCCCCCGCCGGGCGTCTCGACCAATCCCGACCCGCTCGCCGGTTTGCTGCCGAAAACGGATCCGCTTGCCGCCGTGCTGCCGCAGGGCAATCCGCTGGCGCCGCAAATGCCTCCATCCCCCCAAACCCCCGCCGCTCCGGCAACCGCCCCTCAGATTGCCGCGGCCCCAATCCCTGCGGTTTCGGCTCCAGCGTCCGACACGCCGATGCCAACGTTTGCCGAGGCCCCCGCGTCTGCAACGGCCGCAGCGCCGATTGCCATCAAGAAAAAGAAACCGACGAAACGGCGGCGTAGATCGATGGCGGGTTGGCTTGTTTTCATTGGCTGCGCTGCCGCGATCCTCGCGATGGTGGGCGCGCTGGTTTGGGTGGTGATGACAAAACCAGGAAGCATCGCCATCACAGCAAAAGACGGCAGCTTTACCCTGTCGACCACCCCCGCCGGATCGGGGAATAACGCGACTGCGACCGCAGCATCCGCTGGACGCGTCAACGCTCGTCCGGCGGACCCGATTATGGGCAACCTCGGCTCGAATCGTCCCGCAGACGACAGTCCCGATCATCCTCAGAGCTCAAACCCGAACCCAAACGGCGAGCAGGCCCCAAACGGCTTCGGGAACGGACAAGACGAGAGGCAGCCCCCAGCAACGGAATCGATGCCGGCTCAGCCTATGATGCCCACGGAGTCCATGCCCAATGAGCCCATGCCCACGGAGCCCGAACTTGCTCAGCCCGACCCGATGGTGGCTCCACCTGCCGATGAAACAGCAGCGGACATGCCCCCATCGGATTCCTCCAGTATTCCCTCAGCCGATCCTTTGCAAACACCACCGATCGCCGCCCCCGAGATGATACCGGTCGAGACGATGAGCAAAGAGACGATTGCCGAGACCGAGGCGTTGATCACGAAGGCGCGCACTGCAATCAAGACCGCCGACTGGAACCAATTGCGGGCGGTGCACGATGCCGCAGCCAACGCCCCGCTCAGCGAAGAGCAGAAACCGCGGGCTGAGCCATTGTTCGAAACCGCTGATCTGGCAACCTACTATCGCGGCGCCATCGAAAGAGGCGTAGCAACGCTGCAGACCGGCAGCGATTTCGAGCTCACCGAAACGCTCCGCGTGATCGTTGTCGAGAAAGGCCCCGATCGGCTGGTGATTCGCTTCAATGCAACGATCAAAGCCTACACCTTTGACGAACTACCGCCGCGGCTCGCCGACAAACTCGCTTCGTTTGCCCTCAACGAGGGCGACCCTACCGCGATTGCGGCCCAGGCGGTCTATCAAGCCATTGCACCAAAATCGACCGACATCCATCGCCAAGATGCCCTCGAAAAACTCGAAGCATTTTCGGCTGAAGTCGAAGGAGCGAATCCTAAACGCATCGCCGAAGCGCTTCGTGACGTGCTGAAACCCTAGCCGCCGCAAACAGCCCTTGCGTCCGCACTCCAAAACATCGACAAATGACGGCGTCCACGGCAATCGAAGTTACCTTCACCCCTGCATCATGAAAAACGCAACTCGCGAAGCTCTCGATACCCTGTCGCATTTGATCGCCTTTCCTTCGGTTAGCTCGGCGAGCAATGTCGACGTTTCTGAATTTGTCGACAACCACTTGCGGTCACTCGGATTCGAAACAGAACGGACCACCTACGCCGATAGCAAGGGAATCCGTAAAGCAAACATCGTCGCCAAACGAATGCCAGTGGAACTCAGCGAATCCTCCGCCGCTGGCTTGGCCTATTTCTGCCACACCGATGTGGTCCCAGCCCAAAATTGGGTCGGCCCGAATCCCGATTCGCCCGGGGATCCTTTCACCGCGACCCTTGCGAACGACCGCGTGTATGGACGCGGCGCGTGTGACATGAAAGGTTCGCTAGTTGCATTTCTCGCCGCGGTCAAGCAGGTCCCCCAAGCATCGCAACAGCATCCGCTGTGGGTCGTCTGCACCGCTGACGAGGAGACGGGTTTTCAAGGAGCGAGGCATCTTGTTGAGTTTTCGACCGCGTATCGTGAAATTGTAGCGGCACAGCCTGTGGCGATCATCGGAGAACCTACGGAACTTGGCGTGGTGCATGCCCACAAAGGCATTACCGGATTCCGCATCCTCAGCCGCGGCCGGGCGGCCCACAGCAGCACTGCCGAAGGCGTCAACGCGAATGTCGCGATGGTACCGATGCTGCAAAAGATCGCAGAGCTGAACGAGCGAACGCTAAACGAACCACGCTATCGGGACCTCCGATTTGATCCTCCCACGCTATCCTGGAATTTCGGATTCACCGATCATGGCACCGCGATCAACATTACCGCACCGAAAAGCGAAGCGTGGGTCAGTCTACGGACCATGCCCGAGATTGATGGCAGTGATTTGATCGATGATGCCCGGCGACACGCTCAATCGCTTGGACTCGAATTCCAACCCCTTGTCGGTTGCGATCCAATCTGGGTCGATGCCAACGCCCCGTGCATCCAAACGATGTGCGAATTAGCGGGGGCGGCGCCGACGACAAAGTGCTATGCCACCGATGGCGGTCTGTTCGGTGAATTGAATCAGCGGTTGGTGTGTGGGCCAGGCAATATTGCCCAGGCGCACACGGTGGACGAATGGATTTCGATCGAACAACTTGAAAAAGGCACCGACCTGTATCGCCGAGCCATTACGCATTGGTGCTAGATTCGCAATAGTGCTTGGCGAACAGTCGCATCGGCGCGTGAGCAAGGCCGTCTCTCACAAGGGAGGGAATTTCGCGAGCCAGAACATGGACGCTGGCACCCCACGGTATTTTTCGCAGCGCTCGCGGCGCAAGCCGCCCGGTCTTATTCGAACGTTTTTTTCACGCTGCCCCCAGGCGACGCCTCGTCTAATGCAAAAAAAAACTGCCCGTTTCCACAGAGAAGTGGAAACGGGCAGTCGAATCATTGAAACGAGCCGATCAAAAAGGAATTATTCCTTTTCTTTCTTCTCTGCATCCTTTGGCGCGTTGTCTTCGTACTTGGCCGCAGGAATCGCGTCGTCATCACGAGTCGGCAAGATGTTGTGATAAACGGCGAACTCTTGGTCGTCGTCACCCTTGGTCTTTTCCACTTTTTCTTCGCTGATTTCGCCAGCTTCGACGATCATTTCGATCACCTTACGCTCAACGATTTGGTTGCGAAGCGCGTCCATTTGGCCGCTCTTTTCGAGTCGAGCACGAACTTTTCGTTCTGGCGAATCGCTTTGCTGAGCGATCAATGCGACTTCGGCATCGTAATCCGCAGCTTCCGCATCGAGCTCGGCTTCTTCAGCGATTTTTTCCAAGATAAAGTGTTCGCGAAGTGCAGCTTCGGTCGAAGCTTGCGCATTTTGACGCGACGCGTTGACGAAGCGACGAATGTTGTCTTCATCGAATCCGCTACGACGAAGCTCAAGCACCTTGCGTTGCAATTCACGTTGCGTTTGACGTTGAACCAAAGACTTTGGCAGTTCAAAATCGGCGTTACCCGCCAACGCATCGACGACCGATTGGCGAAGTGCTTGTTGGGTGCGGTAATCGGCTTGGCGAGTCAGCGAATCACGAACGAAATCGCGAAGCTCTTGCTCGGATTCAAAATCGCCCAGCTCTTCCAAGAAGCTTGGAGTCAGCTTTGGCAATTCCGATTTCAATACTTCAATCACTTGGATTTCAGCATCGATTTCCTTACCACGAGTCTCTTCGTTGCTAACACCGTCGCTGATCTTAGCCTTGCCTGTGCGTGTATCGCCTTCGATCGCACCGGTCATCAGCGTGCCGAAATCTTCGATCACACCATCCGAGAAGCTGAGGCGACTGTTAAGCGTCACGCGTTCTTCTTCAAGTTCGCTGAGCAGCTTGCCGTTTTCGGTGAACTTAATCGTCACGACCAACTTGTCGCCCATCGCTGCCGCTTCGTCAGTGGCTTCGAGCGTGGCGTAACGTCCCAAGACGCGTTGCAGCGACTCATCGACGTCGGCATCGGTGATTTCTTCGACAGGCTTGGAGAGCTTGAGCCCCTTCCAAGTAGGGGTTTCAAAGTCGGGACGAACCTCGACGGTGAACTGATACTTAAAATCCCCATTGTCTTCGGGCAATTCGATCGATTCGAAGTCGAACTCAGGTTCGCCGATTGCGGAGAACTCTTCTTTGTCGCTCACTTGCGAGAGCGAATCCATCAACAGGGCGCCCTTCACTTGTTCGCGAACACGGTCACGGAATTGCTTTTCGACCAACTTTCGCGGAGCGCGTCCCGCACGAAAACCGGGCACGGAGGCTTCCGGCACAATTTCGTCGTATGCGTCTTTGAGGTACCGCTCAACTTCTGCGTGAGGGATTGTGACAATCACCTGGCGAACGCATGGCGAAGGGCTCTCAACTGTCGATTGCAGTTGGATCGTTTTCTTTTCTTCCGGAACTTCCGTTGTTTCGGGTTCAGTGGAGGTGGACATCCTTCGGTAAGACCTCTCGTCTTTACGGCGTCATCGTATGGCACGTGAGGGCGAAACAGGAAAACCGACCATCGGATCGCTGCGCCTCATCGTTTCTATAAATCAAGCCCGGTAGTGTACCGTGTCAGGGTGCTTGGTGGAAATGGGGGAAAATCAGAAGAATGTGAAGTTGACTCCGTGGGGACCGTCTCACCCTCGAATGAGCCCGCTGCCGCTCGCCATCGATGGCCCCCGTAAATCGATGGCCCTGTAAACCCGCTGGAGAAAACAATTTTTAAAGTCTTCACAAATTGGGCTTGAACGAATTCGATCGATACCTACAATCCGCTCCTGTTGATGGCAAAGCCAGTTGGCTTTGTCTCACAAAAAAAGTGCCGCCGAGTGACCTTGCAACATTAAACTGCAATCGATAACTTGGCTGGCGTCGAAAGTTTTGCGGCTGTAGCTCAGTTGGCAGAGCATCACGTTGCCAACGTGATTGTCGTGGGTTCGAATCCCATCAGCCGCTCTTTCTTTTTCTTTCACGTGAGTGGAATCTTCCCTCACTTGCTTTCGCGTTTCGCAAAGCCCCCAAACTCGATACTTCCATCCGAGTTTTCACGCGGTTGGCGACTTTCATGTTATCGTGATTGCCGCTATCTTTTTTTCTTTGCTTCGCAACTCTCCCTTCGGCCATTCGTGGATCCTTCGCAGTGCCGCATGCTCAACTTGGTCCGATCGCTGTTCACTTGCCTTCGCGAGTCGAAACGAACGAACAACTTCAAGCCGATTTTCCCAACTGGGACATCGCTCTGATCGCTGAAAAAACCGGTATCCATCAACGGCATATCGCCGAGCCCAAGGAAACCGCCAGCGACCTAGCCATCCAAGCAGCCACGAAACTTTTTTCCGAACATGCGATTGATCCTCAATCAATCGACTTCGTGATGCTCTGCACCCAGACGCCGGATTACCCGCTGCCAACCACCTGCTGCTTGATCCAAGATCGGCTCGGCTTACCCACTCGCTGCGGCGCCCTCGATTTCAATCTGGGCTG
>NZ_JBFHFD010000206.1:0-13228 GCF_041583735.1 Novipirellula sp. | reverse complement strand
GACGTTGACAATGATTCCTACCCTGACATCATCAACGCAGGTGGTGTCAGCACGGTGCGACCCGCACCAATCAGCGTCTTCCTGAACAAGACTGGCGAAGACCCGATGGTGCTATTGCCGCCAGCGGCACGCACTCGCATCGGTGGTGACCCCATCGACCTGCAAATCTATTTCGGCTTTCCAATCGATGTGACGGGAACGCCACGTATTGCGTTGCAACTCGGTGACAACACGGTTTACGCGGATTACGTCTCCGGTTCGGGGACTCCGTTCTTAGACTTCCGCTACACCGTGGCGGACACCGACATTGATCTCGACGGCGTGCAACTGGCAAGCAATGTCATTGACCTCAACGGTGGTACGTTGACGGATCCGATTGGTGGCGAAGCGGTGCTGGAGTTCCCGAATCTTCCGTTCGAAGGCGTGTTCGTCAATGCGGTCGGTCCATTGGTCAGCGGCATCACACGGCAGGATACGACTCCAACCGATGTCGACTCCGTTCGCTTTGAAGTGAAATTTGCCGAAGATGTGACGGGCGTCGATGCGGCCGATTTTGATGTCGTGATGAACGCTGGCGACTTGTCCGGCGCAACCATTGATTCGGTTGTTGGTTCGGGCACGACGTACACGGTCACGATCTTGACCGGGACCGGCAGCGGTACGCTGGCGCTGAGCGTCAAAGATGACGCGAGCATCACCAACACCGGTGGTCATCCACTGGCTCGAGGCTATTTCGGCGGTGAAGTGTACACGTTGCGTCGCGGTACCGCCGATCCGATTGAGTACTACTACACCGACCAACATTCCGACTATCGCCCGGTTTGGAACGACGGCGAGATGATTCTGGCAGTCCATGGTTCAGCCGACGTGATTCCAGGTGGTGAAATCGCGAGCAACCGAATCTACACCTACGCCGACTCAAACGCTCTTGTCGAGCGTTCGGAAGACGCAGCCTATGATTTCGTCGGGGTTAGTGCGGGGGAATCGCTGTATGTACTGCCAAGCTCTCAATTGCCTGGGGTCCCCTATCTTGGTTTCACCAACGGCGACGTTCCTACCGATCTTTTTGCCAGTTATGTGCCCGACGATCCATTCATCACTTCCAGTACGCCGCGACCCTACATTCGGTATGAAATGACCGACATGCGTAGCAGCAGCGGCGGTGAATTCTCGATGTGGTCAACTCCAAGCTCGGGGCCCCGCGTCTACATGACGACCAGCGATGGCATTTCCAGTGACGATGTTCTTTGGAGCTCCGGTCACCTTCACCGAACCCTTGGTTTCTCGAAACCCGGAATCTATGAAGTCGATGTATTCCTCAGCGGCTATCTCGACGTCAATGCAAACGGAACCTACGACGAAGGTTTTGATCCGTATTACGAAAGTGGCATCCAGACGATGGTGTTCAATGTGGACACGCTGGGGGCGGTCGACGATTCATTCACGGTCATTGAAGGGGAAACACTCAACGGCGACGTGTCGCTTAATGACGATTGGCACGAGTCGATGGGCGACTACACAGCGTCGGTCGAAACGGAACCTGCCAACGGAACGCTGACGCTTAACGCCGATGGATCGTTTGCTTACGAGCCGAATGAAGGGTTCACGGGAACCGATCATTTCACTTATCTCGTGACGAACCAACGCGGTGGTTTCACGTCCGCGTCCGTGACGTTGGTCGCCCCTTCGATCAATGTTCAACTTGTGCCAGTGGCACTTCCTTCGGACCCCAGCGTCACCGATCTGCCCGACGGCATCGACTCGGTTCCCGTTGGCAGCAGCTATTTTGTCGAAGTCTGGGTTCAAGACAAAAACGACCAGCTTGACGGAATCGCCGGCGGCCACATCGACATTCAGTACACAACCGACCTGCTGGATGCATTAAACCTGAACCACCAGAACTTTAACGAATTGCAGTCAGGTGTGATTCATGAAGCGGCGGGTTTGATCGACGACTTTGGCGGCGGAACTCTGACACAAGGTCAATCGCTCGCGCCACAGTGGGCTCGGCTGGGCTACGTCGAGGTCATCGCCACCAGTGCCGGTGATGCTGAGTACCGATTACTACCGGGTGCCCTGCCGTTCGCAAGGTTCGGGGGCGGCAATGTCGGATTCGACGATGTGAACTTGAGTGACATCGCAACCGTCACGCACACTGAATCGTGGCGTCTTGATCTCACGGTTGTACGCGATCCATCGGACACGCTTGACGATGGCAGCGTGGATCAGATCCCTGCGTCGGTGTCATATGTGCACGAATGGGAACCGTTCTATGTGGAAGTCTATCTGTCGAACGTGACGGATGTGGACGGAGTGGAAACGATCACATTCGATCTGAGCTACGATACATCGATCACAACGGCCCTGCAGTTTAAACCAGGCCCGTCATTCGAATTTCCCGACGGGCTTCCAGTGGTGGACGACATCGCGGGCACGGTTTCGAACATCGAATTGATCGCGACAAAACTTGGTCTGGGGACGGAACCGGTGCTGCTCGGACACATACTGTTTCGTCCGACGGACTCGGATGACGTCGCGATGGATCAAGCAGGCGAGCAGACGCTTGGCCCACACACGCTCGGATTGGCCGCATCTGCAGTCACCGAGGTGGCGGGCCAGCAAGTGAACGTGATGATGGGCGAGACGCCGGCAACTGCGATGTGGGCGGTGCCCTACGATGTCGACGATAGTGACCAGATCGACTTTGCAGACTTCGCTATTTTTGCCGCTGTGTTCGGCGCGTCGGTGGAGAATTCAGAAACACCGTTTACGAGCTGGGCCGACTTTGATGGTAGCGGGCTGATCGATTTCGACGACTTGGCTTTCTTTGACGCTAATCAAGGGCTGACAGTTGACGACGATAAATTGTTGAGTTTCAGCTCGGTATACCCAACCCCTGAGCTTGCTCTGCCACAGGCGATAACGCCTCCAGAACTGACTCAAGCGACGCTGCAAATGTTCTCCAGTTTTGGCCCATTCAACAACGGGAGCGATGCCTATGATGTCAACAACAGTGGCGGTACGTCGCCCCTGGACGCTTTGCTTATCATCAACGCTCTGAATTCACAGACCAATGCACAGCCCTATTTCTTGGATGTCAATGGCGACGGCCGAACGACGCCGCTGGATGCATTGTGGGTGATCAACCGTTTGGACCGGACGTCGCCTGAACAAGCATCTGCAACGGACGAGGCGCTGAGCACATCAAGCGTTTCGACGCAGCCCTTTTGGTCGGAGAACAACAAGGACAGCGAGGGCGAAGATTTGATCGCGTTGCTCGCCGCCGATCAACGGCTCTTTTAGGCATGATGACGCAGCAACGTCCACGCTGGGTAGCACCGGAACATCGCCGTGCAAGCGACGACCACCCGGTCGCCGCCCCCTTCCGGGAGCCATCACCCCTCGTAGTGGACGAGGCAACGAGTCCCCGCCTCAGAGAGAACGGACAAACGCACGATTCCCCTGTTTCCGAGTTCGCAACGAGACCGGCTCCTTCCGGGAGCCATCATCCCTGGTAGTGGACGAGGCAACGAGTCCCGGCCTCAGAGAGAACGGACAAAATCACGATTCCCCTGTTTCCCAGTTCACAACGAGATTCAATACCTCACCCCCTCCGCTAACACGAAATCCATTCTCGCCACTCTGCAAAGCCCGGTTCAATAGAAGATCGAGGTCGATCTTGGCTTCGCTCACAGCCCTCGACTTCTCAGACTTTCGCTCTTGCTCGACAAGTCGTAGAACGTCGTGCAGCGTCATTGACGTGGGATCGATGGATCAGGGATCCCGTGATGCAGCGAAGACAGTTCGGATAATCACGTCAATTGCTTCTCAGCAGCATGGCGAGTGCACCCGCACGATTGATCCGCTGCGAAGGCGAACTTAGCAACGTTGCATCCAATATCGTTCGGAACGGTGGCGGAGCGTCTGCTGCAAAGACAAAGCTTGCTTGCCCGTTTGCCCTGTCGAATGTTTTCACGAAGACGAGGCGATGGTTTACATCGACCCGGACGAGTGAATCGACTGCGGAGCCTGTGTCCCGGAATGCCCTGCCGAAGCGATCTTCTATGAAGACGACGTGCCGGAGGCGTGGAAAGGATTCATTGCACTCGGCGCGACAAAATCCAAAGAATGCCCCTCGGCCCACGACTAAGGCTAGCCCAGTAGTTTACGCATCGCCGCAGCCACGCCCAGCGTGACTTCGGTCATGCGGGGGTAGTCGAGTGTCTCAGGGGTGTCGGTGGATTGATGATAGTTTGGATTGCGAAGAAAACTGGTGTCGGTCAGCATCAATGCGGGATAGTCCTTGTCCCAAAACGAGCTGTTGTCGCTGAGCCGAATCTCTTGGATCTTCTCGGGCAAACAGATCGAAAACAAGGGCATTCGTCGTGTACCGCGTTTAAAACCGCGACGGAACTGCCAACACAATTTCCACGACGCCATGTTGCCGACGGCGGCGAGAAAGTTTCCTCGTTTTGGAAAGAACCGGTGCATCCATGTGGGAATCCCCGGAGGAATCGATTGCGAGCCAGGCGTGAGGCTGTAGTAGCCCACCATTTCCAAGCAGAGCATGCCAACGATCTTGTCACCGCGGCTACGTGATTGGCGAGCATGATGTTGGCTGCCCATGGCGATCATGAAGTACGGCGGTTCTTCGCATGCGAACGCGACGTATCGAGCGGTTCGCCGCCCACGGTATTCTTGAAGCAGCCGACTGACTTCCAACATGACGGCGACGGCGGATGCATTGTCGTCAGCCCCCGGGGTGCAGAACACAGTGTCGTAATGGGCACCAAGAAGCACGATTTCTTCGGCACGTTTGGTGCCGGGCTGTTCGACGATCAGGTTTGTTGCCTCGTCACCCTCGGCGTCATAGGTTTCACGCTGAATCGTATACCCCATCTCCTTCCACTGCGACTGGATGTAGCCAATGGTCGCCTGGATCGTTTTGGGCTTTTGCAGAGTGCGGGGACCGATCAGCCCCGCAAGTCGATCGACATGCAGACGTAGGTTCGCTTCGATGGGTTCACGGTCAATATTCATCAGTACGGCGGAGCAAGTCGGCGGAATCCGTGAAAAAGGACAATCAATAGGAACAGTAAATTGCGAAGCAGAATGGCGATTGGGTTGACGGCCGGTACGGACGCGAGTGGTTTGCGTTCGATCGTGTCGGCGAGCGATGCGCCAAGTTTCTGCATCCACGAAACACTTCGTGGATACTCCGCGATTTCCTCAATCCACGGCTGTGGGATTCCATCGCGTCCAACCGCAGTACCAACGATTCCGCCAACAATCGCGGCTGTCGTGTCTGCGTCGCCACCGCATTCGATGATCGTCGCCACCGCACCGGAAAAGTCTCGCGGGTGTGACAACCAAGCATGAATGGCGACCGGGACGGTGTGGTAGGTGTACCCCGTGACGCCATGGGCGAGTCCCAATGACTGAGCAAACGTTTGCGTCGAATCGCCGGAATGGACGCTTTCGACCGTTTGCCGAAGCAAAGCGACTAGTTCGGCAGCCTCCTCACCAAGCGTATCGACAACTTGTCCGAGCCAAAGGTTCGCATCGGGTGAAACGTGTTCGCGTGCATGCTTTGCGGCCAACGCCACGGCGACCGCACCGAATTCGGCTTTGGGATCGGTATGGGTGATCCGCGTCGATGCACGCACCAGTTCCCGCATCAAGGAAACGTCGTCGATCGCGGCACCGAAAATTGCCGCACGCATCGCTGGCCCGTTACCCGCAGAATAAACGCCCGCGTTTTGTGGCTTCGCCCCCAACCAAAGTTTGATTCCCGCGCGAGCAGTCGCTTTGCCGACCCCGGCGGGGAAAGCCAAAATCCACCAACGAAGCCGCCACGCAAAACGCATCGTGAACCGATCAACGTCAACGTGTTCCGCAGAATCCGACAGAGCCTCAATCATCGACTGGGCGACCATGCAAGTGTGTTCGGTGTCATCCGAGATCATGCCTCGCCCAAAGAAGAATCGATAGCGATCCGGCGGGCCGAGCAATCGCGGTGCTCGATTGGGCGAAACACCTTCGTACGGCAAACCGAGTGCATCAGCCACGGCCGTTCCCAAGATGCAACCAATGATGGCGTCACGCTTCACTCAAATGGCTCCAAGATGAATCGTAGAATGAGGGGATCGCAGAAGTGCGAGTAGAAAACGAACAGCGTGTAGCGGAATTTCGATGTCATCGCGGATTCGGCTGCGGGAATTTTAGATACTCCACCGGCACTGCATCGACCAGCCAAACGCCATTGGCCGAACGATAGAAACAATATCCATCTTGCTGCATCGCTGCGGCATCGACGCACAGGATGATGGGCTTGCCACGCCGCGATCCGACCTTGGTTGCCGTTGTCTCGTCTGCCGACAAATGCACGTGGTTACGAGACCGTTTCTGCAGGCCACTGGCTCGGATGCTTTCGATAAAGGCAGCGACCGTGCCGTGGAAAAGCGTATCCGGAGGCGTCTGCGGTTCGAGGTTCAAATCGACACCCGATACCGAATGGCCTTGATTCGCGCGAATACGAAGACCATCGTCACTGAGCGCAAACCGTTTCTTATCGTTCGTCGCAACGACTTCGTGAACAAGTTCCAACGACAATGGTGTTCCGTGTGCGTTTGCTGCGGAGATCAGTTCATGGATGTCCAGCCATCCCTCTTCGTCGAGCGTCATGCCTACGACTTCGGGTTGGTGCCGAAGTACCAAACTCAAAAATTTGCTGATCGTGACGAGTGACTTGTCTGTTTTCATGGCCGCGATTCTAACCGAAAAGAGTTCTCGTCTGGGATGGCACGTGGGATGACAAGTTTCGCTAAGGATCGGTTTCACCGCGACAACAAGCCACAATAACGCGTCACCGATGCGATTGATCCACACAATCTCAATTCGTAGCAGGCGATCGCAAACAGCGTAGGTCGCGGACGAAATGGCAGGATCCAGCGATTTTGGGGCACGATGGTCCGTGGCATTCGCCGCCACGACCGTGCAAAACGCCCTGCGGCATCCTTTTCTAGCAAATGCCAACCAAAGTTTTTTAGCTGAAACAACGATGTCGAAATGGTAGGATGAAAAACACAATCACAGAAAGCTTCGTTACTCAGATGTGAAGTGACTGAAATAGCATGGCGACCGACGCACCTTGTAGAAGGCGGAGAGCTTGACAACACACAACTCGGCTGGACCGTCGGTTGGTTACAACTCGAAGGCTTCACCGAGCGAATGCAATTGAAATTGTCGGGCAATTGTCATCCCGATTTAGCTGGGTGGAAGTTTCGCATCCATCGCGAATCGCCGGAGCTCGATCGAGGTTTCGGTGGCGACGATCCACCCGATTACAGCGGCATCAGTCTTGATCAATCTGGAGTCGTCGGCGATATCACGGCCGACCAAGTCATCAAGCACCACGAGATTCCGACCGAAGAATTGCTTCGGCGATTGAGGGCGGGCGAGAAGCCGCCGTTCACTTTACGTAAATGTTTGTATTTGGAATGGTTCAGCAACCTTAACGGCCGCGTTGTCGTCCAGAGCACGCGTCTAATAGTCGAACGATTGGGCGAGCAAGCGTTTGAACTGACGGAATCGCAGTGGCGCGAGCAGATTAGCCAGAACCAAGAGGAAATGAACTTCTTCATGATGCAACTTGGTGACGCATTGGGCAACGCTGTTCCAGACGATGCTGCAAAGGATGATCCCTCATCAGAATCGTGAGACGCGGCAGCGGAGGGAAACGCTGTTAGGTATCTCGTCGCGAAACGAGCGACGCGTTGCGGGGATGCACGCCATCGAACGAAATTCTTGACGACTTTCGCACCCAAGTTTCCGCCGCTGATACGTTTTCAGAAACAGCCTCGCTGCGACAGCGAGCTCACACCACGACCATTATTCTTTGACGGGGAAACGGAACTCGCTTACTTGCTTTCCATTGACCTCGTGATGACGCAGTGTCAGTTCGGGCTTGCCATCCTTTCCCTTGGCTTTGACTTGCCCTGACAAAAAGCCGCCTGCGACTCGCAAAAATTGGTGCGTTGGCCGTTTGTCGCCTGGCTTCCATCCCAGCTCATGATCGGCGCTTCCGGGGCCGCAGCCGAATTCCCAAAGTCCTGATTCTTTATCGAGCGACGCATATTGCCAATGTCGATCGCCGCAAAAGATGATCAAACCGTCGATCTCTGCAAACGCCCGCCGCAGCTCGTCTCCCTCGTGAACGAAGTTGTCATTGGCGTGGTTGTCACTCTTGTTATCACGATCCGGCCCCACAATCGGCGTCGGGCTGAATAGCAATTTGAAGGTCGCATCGGATTCCTTCAGCGTTTGCAACAGCCAATCCTTTTGCTCCTCGCCCAAAATTGTCTTTTCAGGTCCGTCCGGCATCGTATTGGGGCTGCGAAAATCGCGACCTTCTAAAACCCAGATCTGTGCATGCTTGCCCCAGGACACCGTTTGGTAACGCGGTTGATGCGAGGGAAATTGCTCTTCGTTGAACAGCTTGACGCCTTCTTCGAAAGAGACCGATCCGTAGCGAGCTCCTGGCCAACAATCGTTTTTAAGCGTGTCGTGGTCGTCTTTGATGAAGTAAGTGGTGTGGTTTGCATAGAAGCGGCGATTGTTGGGCAAGGCAAAAATTCGCTGCCACTTGAACCGCATCAATTCCTTGGTCATCGCCCATGGATCGGGTTTGTCGTAGTATTCGATATCGCCGGCGTGGACGACGAAATCAGGGCTGATCTTTTCAAAGGCAGGATAGATTTTGTGTCCCAAATCGCCATCATCACGACGGATAAAGTCGTGACAGGTGGTCATGCAGAACCGTACGTCTTTGCTGCTTGTCGCTTCGGGCGCCGTTTCGAAGGTGCCTCGCAAAACCGCCGACAATGACTCCGCGGAATCTGGATTACTGCCGACCGGTCGCGTTTCCACGATTGCTGCGTACTCGGTCCCCGGCCTTAGATCTTTCAAATGCCACTGAGCCGTAAAATCCTGTGACGCGTTCGTCGTCGTCCATGCAGTCGTCTTTGAGTCGTAGCGTTTCAATTTTGGGAAGTAGGTTAGCCGCACTTCGCCGGCGGCGCCGGGGCATGCACCGAGCATCTGATCGAGTTCCGCTCCGGCAGGCAATTGTGCGGCAAGAAGTTCTTCCGCGTCGGTCCCCATCGCAAGTTCTCTTGCCTGGCGGTTAGACAATTTCACAAAGGGCAGCCCATCCATCTTCGCTTCCCGGTTTTTGGTTGTCCGAGTCCACAACACGATTGAGTTTTGGTCGGCCCAGCCATTCCGCATCCCGTTCGCGAGAAATGGCCCGACGGTGGATGATGCCGCAGGAGCATCCGACGGTGCCGGCAAGGTGGTCAATTGAAAGTTCTTGTATGCCGCTTTCCCGCCGTGATCGGTCAACATCACGCGGTCGCCCTCGCGGGGTTGGGCGAAACCGGACTCTTCGTAAAACTTGCTGCGAGCGTAGATCGCGTCCCAGGCGGTTCCCACAGTGGATGTTTCCGCGACCAGTTTTCCATTGAGGAAATGTTGCAAATGAGTTCCCCGGACGACCACTCTCGCATGATTCCACTGGCCGGCCGGTTTTAACGGCTTGTCGAGTGCGGGAGCTTGCAAATCGTAGATCGCGGCGGTCGAGCCATTGCTCGGATTTTTCAGCGGGATCGCCTCATCGATAATCTGGTATTCCACTCCCAGATAGCGGCTGCCAAATTTGCGGACTCGGTATTTGAGTCCCGAATTGGTTTTTGGCGAGATCTTCCAGTCCCAAGCAAGTTCAAAGTTTGGTGGCAGGGGAGGGCTTAGCAGATTTCCATCGCCGGTGCGAGGTTTTACTAAACGAACCTCACCCTCGGCAAACTCCCAGGCCTCGCCCACAGGTTTCCCTTTCCCGGTCCGCCAAAACGACGGCTGGCTCCAATCATCCTCGGGCGACACCAGCGATATCTGTTCGGCAGCGGGGTCGTCCGAATCATTTGCTTCATCGGCAAGGCAGACGCTCGACCAAACTCCTGCAACGGTAAACAACGACAGCGATAAACAGTGGACCAAGCCAAACAAACGCATCGAAGCAGTCCTATCAATGTTGGGGGAACGAGCAAGACGTGCCCCATGATACTCGAATTCCCTGGGGGCAAGCAAAGGAGCGGCTCAAGAACGATGGAAGACTGAAAACTTAATCGATCGTTCACCCTGACTGATGAACGATGTGACGCATCTTTTTGCGTAGCGGAAGTCGTCAAGACTTTCGTTCCATGGCCAAAGCGAATCACCTGGTTCTGGCGAAGCAAGCTAACAGAAAATTCTGTTACGACCATTGATGTTGATGCAACACTTTGCCGTCGAGGTCCACGATGCGTATCGTTAGCGATTTCTGGTTGCCGTCGTCACTCGCATCGATGATCGTCAGTGTGGCTTGATCCGGTTTGGGACCACCACCGACGAACTGCAGGATCGGCATCTCCTTGCTCGCCGCATCAAGCCGGTCGCGATGCATGTGCCCCGATACAATCGCTTGACAATTTGCTTGTTTCAGCATCGGCAGCCATAGCTTGGCCCCAAAACCGCTGTAGCTTGCGTACCCATCGAGTGTCGTGCCGTCATTTTGCCCGTCGGTTCCACGCAGCGGTATATGGCAGGCGACAACCTTGTAGGGGGCATCGGCGATCTCAGGTCGCTCGAGCGTTTGAGCCAACCAAGTCGCTTTTTTTTATACGTAGGGTTGGTAGGCCGCGGTGCCTGCGAATACGGGATGGTGATCCGGTTTGTCTTCTCCGGTGTCAAGTGTGATCAACGCCAGAGGCCCGAACCGCAAGGCTTGGTTGTAGGGTAGTTCGGATGACTCGGGCGCCGCGGCAAAACTGTCGATGACTTCACGAGCGCGTTGGCCTCGCACGTCATGGTTGCCATTACTAAACAATAGGGGACGAGTGCTTGCCCAAGACCGTTGTGGATCTTTGGCGGGATTCAGCAAGATCTGTTCAGGAGAATCGGCAGCGTCAAAATCGTTGCAGCTGTCGCCATTCCAAATCAGCAAATCGGGATCGAGTTTATTAATCTCGCGGTGAAGCGAATGGATCGTTTCCAAGTTTTCGTGCGTGTCATTGATACTGACGATGCGAACCCGCGCCGTCGATGCACTCGTCAATTGCAATGGATTGATCGCGGTGGATTGGGGTTCGCCACGCTCGAGCATGTAGGCGTTTGCGTAGCGAAGCGGTTGAACTTTCACGCGGTAAAAAATGGGCCGATCGGTTGGCAGCGCTTCCGGGTGATGGACGCGAACATGCAGGACACGATCATCGGCGCGAATTAATCCATGCTGGCTCGCCACCGCCGTGAACGGCAAATCGTCTTTGCTAAAGCCATACTCAACCCACGCCGTCGCCAACTGGTTCACAGCAATGCTGACGCCAAACCCATTACTGCGAGGATTTTGCACGACCGGAGGGCTAGCGATTAGCTCGCTGGCTTTGCTGTTGTCCGTTTGCAATTCCTTGCCATGGGCCTGGGCATCCAAGTGGATCGCGGAAATGGCGACCGCAGAAACAGGCACGGAGCCGAGAAATTGACGACGGTTGAACATGTTTGGACTCGATAGGAGGGAATGCTGGTTGTTGCAGTTTACGCAAATCTGTTTACTTGAGCGATAACAGTGAAATACTTCTTAGAAACACATCTCAAACTTTCTTTTTACGAGATGAGCAGCAATGGTCGGTGCGAAATAGTGGTGGATAGCGTCACACCAAGGGCCTGCGTGCCACCGCAGCGTAAGGCGTGGTCGAGCAAGGATTGGCCAATTGGGATCACAGCGGAGGAGTGGGGAAATCTTCAATCCCGTTTTGAGACTCGAAGCGTGCTGGACATTGCATTGAATCGGCTACAAGCAAACTCGACATGGCTTGGGGTGACATCGCAAGCTCCATTTAACGACCTTCTTCAAGAACACGTTGCCTGCGGCGAAATCGTGTCGCTGTCGCGTTGTGATGATGCCCTTACTCGCCTTCGGCGTAAGTAATGGCCAATCCTGCACTAATTGGTATTTCGTCGTGCGCTGCGTCTTACGAGCGGTGCTGAGGTTCAGCGTCGTGCCATCCGTCAAGTGCTGCTGCACGTGCAAACATATTCATTAACCTAGAGCCAGGGGATTTCGTATCCGTGATTTGCCATGGCCTCGCTGCAGATTGTTGCAAACGTTTCCTGTTGGTCATCGCTCCAGAGTTTCCATCGCTGCGTCCGCTGCGCTGGATCTTTCGCGGCATGACGGTCTTCGCCCATGAATCGAGTCGGGTGAAATCGCTTGGAGAGCGGTGCAAGACAAGCTTCATCAAAATTGAGACCGATCGATTCAACAGCGGACGTCATCTGTCGCTTAAACGCCTCCAACTCGTCGATCAACCATTCGTGTCGAAATAGAAAAACATGCGACTGAGAGGACTGGTACTGCAACATATCCTGGCGAAGCGACCAAAGTTTGCACACGTTTTCAAATGTCATGTCCTTGAATCCGCGAAACGAATTGTAGGACGAAACAACTTCGATTCCGTTCCGGACGATGTAGCAAATCGCCAGTCGAGGAAACGCATCCCTCAGCCCGATTGCGGCTCGTGGGTCGAGCATCGAATAAGTCGAAATGGCCGAGTACTCGTCGGGGTCCCGCCAATTGGCTTGCGGCCAATAGATATCCAGTAACGCGCGGCGATGCACCTTCCAGAATTCACAGTGACCGACAGGCGGAGATTCGGGAAAGGTCTCGACATGCAAGTTCGCTGCACGCATCAGATTGTGAATGTAGTTGCACTCTTTGTTGTAGCTGGCAACTCTTGGATGGGCAGCAAGACATTGCCGCAAAACCGTCGTCCCTGAGCGGCCGAGACCACTGGCAATGATCAGTGGGAGATCAAAAAAAGGATGCTCGCCAGTGGAGCGTTCGGTTTTGCTGAATTTAAAAAGAGCCATGGTACTAATTCAAACGCATCTTCGAAGAGCTGAACGGCTTAGACAACTTTGCGGACGGAGGTTTGTTGTGAAGTCGACTTGCGTTTGCCGTTTGTTCCTAGGCTCTGTCTGAAAACCATGTTGCCCGTTATTTCGTACGAATGAGAGGTAAGTTATTTCGAACGAAAGGGAGGAGGTAATCATGGTGGGGCGGCATTGCTTAACCGACGATCAATGGGAACTCATCGCGGACCTAGTGATGGTTGAACGTAAGCCGGTCGGTCGGCCT
>NZ_JBFHFD010000205.1:0-13277 GCF_041583735.1 Novipirellula sp. | reverse complement strand
TCAACCAACGACAATTGATACGAGACGTACAAACCAATGTCCCAAAACCATGAAGTTACACCGATTTTAACGGTGCAAAACTGAGCCGACAGCGTTAGCCGCGGGCCTTTGAAAGCGAACTTACGGCGCCCGCGGCTAGCGCCGTCGGCTCACGAAACAGACGAAACTTTAGCTCACAGGCTAGAAGCCTATGCTACGTACTCGAATGACAGGCTAGAAGCCTATCCCACATTAGAAGCCTACCCCACATGTCAAACCTATCACGACGACATCTCTTGCGAACGACCGCGGCGGGATTTGGTTCGCTCGCGTTGGCATCCCTGTTGGCCGACGAAACGCGTGCCTCCAATACGACGGCTCGCCAATCCGATCTGCATCTGCCTCATTTTCCGCCGCGAGCGAAACGAGTCATCTTTCTGTTCATGAAAGGGGGCCCGTCGCACATGGATACGTTCGACTACAAACCACAACTGCAAAAAGACGACGGCAAACCGTTGCCGTTCGAAAAGCCGCGGGTTCAATTTGCACCGACGAGTAACCTGTTGGGATCGCCCTGGAAGTTCCAACGCTACGGTGAAAGTGGCATCGCTGTCAGCGAGCTGTTCCCCCACGTCGCCGAGTGTGTCGACGACCTGTGCATCATCAATTCGCTGCATGGCACCAACCCTGCGCACGGCGGCGCGAGCATGAAGCTGCACACCGGCAGCGACGTATTTGTGCGTCCGAGCATGGGATCCTGGGTCACCTATGGGCTGGGCACTGAGAACGAGAATTTGCCGGGATTCATTACAATTTGTCCCACGCTTGCCCATGGCGGCACCAAGAATTGGGGGTCAGCGTTTCTTCCCGCAAGTGTCGCTGGGACCCCAATCGGCAACGCCAGCCAACCGTCGGACCAAGCGAGAGTAAAGTTCGTCAAGAACGCACGAATGTCACTCGAGGCACAACGGATGCAACTCGATCTGACTCAGTCGCTGAACCGAGAATTTCTGGAGACCACCGGCCCCGACTCGGCACTCGAAGCTCGCATTAAATCGTTCGAGTTGGCTTTTCGTATGCAGACCGAAATGCCTGAGGCGTTGGATCTCGCTGCTGAAACCGCAGCGACACACAAGTTGTACGGAATCGACAATGAAACGACTGCCGATTTTGGACGCCAATGTTTAATGGCACGACGGTTCGTCGAACGTGGCGTGCGGTTTGTGCAAATCACGCACAGCAATACCGAAGTCCAGTGGGATCAACACGGCAATCTTCGCAAAGGACACACGCAGAACGCGGCCGAAGTCGATCTGCCGATCGCAGGACTGCTGAAAGATTTGAAATCTCGTGGGCTGCTCAAAGACACACTGCTGGTGTGGGGTGGCGAATTTGGCCGCACACCGACGTGCCAAGGCGCTGGAAACGACGGACGCGACCATAACCCCGAAGGTTTCACGATGTGGATGGCAGGGGCGGGGGTTAAAACCGGAATCCAATACGGTGCCACCGACGAATACGGCTACTACGCCACCGAGAACAAAGTTCATATCCATGACCTGCATGCCACGATATTGCATCTGCTAGGACTCGATCACAAACGGCTAACCTATCGTCATGCTGGCCGTGATTTCCGGTTAACCGATGTCGCTGGCAACGTCGTCCACGACCTGTTCGCTTAAAAGTGGGATAGGCTTCCAGCCTGTCATGCGGTTTTGATACTAACCCAAGCATCCAGCCCGCTCCCTAACCGACGACAGGCTAGAAGCATATCCCACATCCCCTCCCGCATTGGAAATCCCTATCGACACTCACATCAATCGCATCGATTCGTCCGCCGTGCTCAGTCGCAGTCGCTGGGTGCTGTTAACGTTGTTAGTCATATCGATTTTGGTCAACTACATTGATCGAGGAGCGTTATCGGTTGCAATTCCCGCGATTGAACTTGAGTTCTCGTTGACGCCGACTCAGAAGGGACTGTTGCTGTCAGTGTTCTTCTGGTCATACGCGCTATTGCAGTTGCCGGCCGGATGGTTGGTCGATCGGTACGATGTGAAATGGGTGTACGCGGGCGGCTATTTGATTTGGACCATCGCAACTGCCTTGACCGGATTTGTCGGCGGTTTCACCGCACTACTGGCGGCCCGCTTACTGCTAGGACTGGGCGAAAGTGCCGCCTATCCCGCAATTTCGCGACTGATCGTCGAAAACTTCCCCGAGCATAAACGTGGCACCGCCAATGCCTTGATTGACGCGGGCACCAAAATTGGTCCCGCACTCAGCATCCTGGCCGGTGGTCTGTTGGTCGATCAATTTGGTTGGCGTGCGTTGTTCATCGCCCTCGGCATCGGCAGCATCTTTTGGTTGTTGCCTTGGATCAAATATGTTCCGTCACGCCCGCGGCACGACCACCGCGTTGACGAGCCAACACCGAAAATGAATCGTCCTTCACTCGTTCAAGTCGGACTGCACCGTGCGGTGTGGGGAACCTCGCTGGGCATGTTTTCGCTCGGCTACGTTTGGTACTTTTTACTGACGTGGTTGCCATCCTATTTGATGGACGTCCATCATCTGAATTTGAAAGAGACCGCGGTTTCGGCAGCACTTCCGTTTTTGGCAATGGCAGCGTCCTCGGTGTTCTGGGGCTGGGCAGCCGATCGGTTGATTCAACGAGGCAGCTCGGCCACGTTCGCTCGGAAATCGATCTCCCTTGGCGGGCTTGCCATCGCAGCGGTATTGCTGATCGCCGCGTCACGAACTGCTTCAGCCACCGTTTGCATCGCGTTGATTACTGGCGGTTGTTGTGCACTCGGAATGTTTACCGCCAACGTTTGGGCGATGACGCAAACATTGGCTGGTCCTGCCGCGGGAAGCTGGACAGGCATCCAGAACTGTGTTGGCAACATGGGCGGTGTGGTTTCGCCGCTAGTCGCGGGTTGGTCGGTCGAGCAAACGGGATCCTATCAAACGGCGTTTTACGTGGCCGCGATCGTGATGGCATTTGGTATTGCCGCCTATCTGTTTATCGTCGGCCCGATCGAAGAGATCCAGTGGCGACAAGACGGTTCGAAGAAAACAAACCTCGCCGGAGACAAACCATGAGTGAAGGAAACGTGTGTGAGAACGAACGGGACACTCACCCGGTGCTCGAGACGCTCGCGGACTTGGTGCGGATCAACAGCGTCAATCCAAATTACGAAGCGGGCGTTCCCGAAGCCGAGATGGCTGATTTCGTGGAACATTTTTTTGCCACACGAGGTATCGAAACGTGGCGGCAACTCGTTTACCCCGATCGACCGAATGTCATCGCTCGCGTCCCCGGTCGCGATCCGCAGCGGCGAATTGTGCTCGAGGCCCATATGGACACCGTCTCGACGATCGGCATGACGATTGATCCGTGGAACCCGGAAATCCGAGACGGCAAGATGTACGGACGAGGTGCATGTGACACCAAGGGCGGAATGGCCGCGATGATGCACGCCGTGGCCAGTCTTGCAGCCGACGGGATCACGCCGGAGTGCGATGTGCTTTTCGCTGCCACCATCGACGAAGAGTTCTCGTATCGAGGCGTCGTTGCGCTGTGCGACTCGCTTGAAGCGGGTCCAGTCGATCCGCAGATTTTGAAACAAGAAACATCACCTCGAAATCCCTGGACGGCTGAAGCCGCCATTATCGCCGAGCCAACGGATTTGATGCCGGTGATTGCCAGCAAGGGACTCGTTCGCTGGAAGATCGAAACACGCGGTAAGGCAGCTCACTCGGCAAAGCCGCATCTTGGCGTCAACGCGATCGAGCACATGGCTCACGTGATCACAGCGATTCAAAAAGACACGCTTCGGTTGTCCCAGGACACTCATCCGTTGCTCGGACCGGCAACGTGCAACATCGGCATCATTCGTGGTGGCGTGCAAATCAATTTCGTACCCGACCGCTGCGAGATCGAGATTGATCGCCGACTGCTGCCTGGCGAAACACGCGAAACCGTCTTGGCCCATTATCAACAACTGATCGATTCGGTCGCGGCCGAACATCCGGGAATGGATGTGGTCATGCACCCACCGATGCTGAGCGACCGGCCGCTGGAAACGGATGCCGATTCGCCTGCGGTGCAAACGATGGCAAATGTACTTCGCGACATGGGAATGGACTCGGCCTTGATCGGAGTGCCGTTTTGTAGTGACGCCAGCAAGTTCGGGGCGATTGGCATCCCCAGCATGATTTTGGGCCCCGGAAGCATCGACCAAGCCCATGCGGCGGTCGAGTACATTGAGTGCAGCCAAGTCATTCAGGCTGCGGAGATCTATCGACGGTTCCTAACCGAATTCAAGTAACACACGACATCAGGATACGAAATTGAAAAACGATCCATCCATCAAGCTGTCTCGACGTCGCTTTGTCGGTGGCGTGATTGCCACTGCCGCGACCGCAACCGCGATGCAAACCTACGCTGCCTCACCCGCCGAGGCGGCCTCACCCAAACCATCGCCGGGATGGATCGACGCCCACGTTCATGTCTGGACACCCGACACCGATAAATATCCGATCAGTCCGGATTTTTCCAAATCGGACATGCTTCCCAAAAGCTTTACCGACGAGCAGCTATTCAGCCATTGCCGACCGGCGGGAGTCGAGCGGGTCGTCTTGATTCAGATGAGCTTCTACCAATACGACCATTCGTACATGCTGGACGTGATGAACGCGAATCCTGGCGTGTTTTCTGGAGTCGCACTGATCGATCATCAGCGACCTGATCTTGCCAAGCAAATGAAGTCGCTCGCTGAAAAGGGCATGCGAGGATTTCGCTTGCATTCCAGAGGTGATGCCAAGGACTGGGTCGACGATCCCGGCATGCAGAAACTATGGCGGACTGCTGCGGACGAAGGTTTAGCCGTCTGTCCGCTGATCAATCCCGACGACATTCAATACGTTGATGCCTTGTGCAAACGATTTCCTGAGACAACGGTCGTCGTTGACCACTTCGCTCGGATCGGAGTCAGTGGCAAGATCGAGCAAGATTCGCTCGACCAACTCTGTCGACTGGCACGTTTTCCCAACACGTATGTCAAAACGTCCGCCTTTTATGCACTGGGCAAGAAGCAAGCTCCCTATGACGATTTAATACCGATGATCAAACAGGTCACCGAGCACTTTGGTCCCGATCGATTAATGTGGGCCAGCGATTGTCCCTTTCAAGTCGAAGACGGCCATACCTACGAAGCCTCGATCGCACTCATACGTGATCGCATCGATTTCCTGTCCGCAAATGACAAGCAGTGGCTACTGAAAGGAACCGCTAAAAAAGTCTTCTTCGCCTAAAAACGCCCTCTCTCCCTCTCTCCCTCCGCCATGCCCGCCGTAGCCACAATCACCGAAGTTCGCGCCGCCGAAAAAGTCATCCGCCAATACCTTTCCCCTGCACCGCTGATTCGTTCCTACGCGTTAGAAAAGGAACTCGGGTTGCAATCCGGTCGCCGGGTTTGGGTCAAGGATTATGGATGGACGCCCGTCGGATCGTTCAAATTGCTCGGCGCAATCAACTGGATGGCTCAGCATTTGGATCAGATCGGTGACCGTCCCGTCGCAGCTCATTCCTCTGGCAATTTCGCTTCGGGATTGGCGTTTGCCGGAATGACATTCGGTAAACGAGTGATCATCGTGATGCCCGAAGATGCACCTGAAATCAAGTTCGCTCGTACCCGCTCGTTTGGTGCCGAGGTGCGAACGTATGACAAGTCAACGGATCATCAAACTGGCCAGCGTGACCGTATGACTCGGGAAATCGCCGAGAACGAACAAGCGATCCAAGCATCGCCCTACGATGACAACGACGTGATCTCAGGTAACGGAGTCGGCGGTCTGGAAATCGTGGACGAATTAAAACGACAGGAACGCGAAGTTTCTCATTTCGTTTGTGCCGTCAGCGGTGGCGGGTTGATGGCGGGTCACGCGTTGGCAATCGCGGACGAGTTTCCGGATGCAGCGATCATTGGCGTTGAACCGTCCGGTGCCGACGACTTTGCTCAATCACTAGCGGCCGGAAAACGCGTCCGAGTCGATCATCCCGACAGCATCTGTGATGGATTGTTGTCCTACGATGTGGGTGAGCACAATTGGCCTATCCTTCGCGAGCACGTCACCGCGTCCGTGTGCGTGACCGACCCCCAAACGTGTCAAGCGATGAAGTGGATCGACACCCAGCATGGGCTCCGCAGCGAACCATCCGGTGCAAGCACCATCGCGGCATTGCTGTCAGGGAAAGTCGCTCTCGAGGGTGACGGAGACATTGTCGTCGTGCTGAGCGGTCGCAATGTTGACCCCGAGGATTTTCAAAAGTGGACTCGTGACGTCGCCTAGTGCAGGTAGGCAGAAATCATCGGGCGGAATCTTATTCGCCGTTTGGCTGTTAGTTTGGGCTGCTAGAACTTTGGTGTTGTCATCGGATATTGGGCGTGAGTTTTTCTTTCGGCCGATAGTGCAGTTACCTCTCCACCGACGAAGTCGGGGGAGAGGTGCCAGAAAACTTGCGCAACTAAATATCACAACAAGCCCAAAGCCTTAGCCGCCCAGCGTTAGCTTTCCCTGCTAAATCGCTACCATAACGTAGAATTCAAACCGGCGCAAGTTTCGCTTCGATTCTTAGTCGTGATCGCGACCGAAACGCGATATGTTGTTGCTATTCACCGCGGAACGCGTCACAATGGCAACCACTGGCAGCGGCACAGCGGCCAGCCCCACCTCCATCTTCCCACCTTTATCGAATCGGTATCTCACCATGTTTCCATGGCTGGCGTCTTGGCTGCCGAATCGTTCAGTAGCCGCTCGAATGTCCCTCCTGCTCGTGATTGGCCTTCTGGTCTCGGGCGGATCGACAAAAGCCGACGAGAAGATTTATTTCGAGACTGACATTCGCCCAATCCTGCGCGAATATTGTTTCGATTGCCACGGGGCAACCGAAGAACTCGAAGGCGGTTTGGATTTGAGACTTGTTCACTTCATTGCATCAGGTGGCGACTCGGGTACTGCTTTGGTACCGGGCGATCCCGAATCAAGTTTATTGTTCGAGCGAATCATCGATGGCGATATGCCACCAGGCGAAGCGAGTGTATCGGACGACAAGATCGCGGTCCTCGAGAAATGGATTCGCCAGGGGGCAGCGACGCGTCGCACGGAACCCGAGCAACTCGAACCGGGCATCCCGATCACCGAAGAAGAACGAAACTATTGGGCCTATCAACCGATCACGCCGCCGCCGATTCCGGCCCCCCCAACAAGTGGCAGCGTCCGCACGCCGATCGACGCATTGCTGGTTGCCGCGATGCCATCGGGACTCACGCTTTCACCCGATGCCGATCGATTCACGCTCATCCAGCGTCTGTATAACGACTTGATCGGATTGCCAGCGACCAAGTCTCAAGTCGATCGATGGTTGCATTGCCCTGATGTGGATTGGTACGAACAATTGGTCGATGAACTGCTGCGATCGCCTCACTACGGCGAGCGGTGGGCTCGGCATTGGTTGGATGCGGCCGGGTACGCCGACAGCGACGGCTATACGGTCGGCGACAGCGGTCGTGATTGGGCGTGGCGTTATCGTGATTATGTGATCCGATCTTTGAACGACGATAAACCGTTTGATCGATTTATTACGGAACAGATCGCCGGAGATGAACTTGCCGGACCTGCCGATGGCGATTGGACGGAACATCAAATCGAACTATTGACGGCCACCGGATTTTTACGGATGGCAGCCGATGGCACGGGAAGTGGCGACAACAGCCCTGAAGCTCGCAACAAAACCATTGCCGACACACTGCAGATCATTAGCAGCACGCTGCTTGGGTCGAGCGTGCAGTGTGCTCAGTGCCATGACCACCGCTACGATCCGATTTCGCACGCCGACTACTTTGCACTGCGTGCCGTCTTTGAACCGGCCTTGGATTGGCAAGCTTGGAAGCCGCCCGCCCAACGCTTGGTCTCGCTCTCGACCGAAAAAGATCGTGCCAAAGCCGCAGCGATCGAAGTCGAGGTCCAGGCAGTAGCGGCTGAGAAAAAAGAGAAGCAGACGGCATTTATCAAACAGGTATTCGACGAAGAACTATTGAAATTCGAAGAACCATTACGCACCGAGTTGCGGACGGCTTATGAAACAACGGCGGCCCAACGGACTGCGGAGCAAACCAAATTGCTCGCCAGCCATCCTCAGATCAACGTCACCCCCGGTGTGCTGTACCAATACCGTCCGAAAGCCGCCGAAGAACTGAAAAGCTACGATGCCAAGATCGCCGAAATGCGTGCCAAGAAGCCCAAAGAGGAATTCGTTCATGCGTTAGTTGAACCCGCGAATCATGTTCCGGTGACGCATCTGTTTCATCGTGGCGACTTCAATCAACCGAAACAGGAAATTCGTCCTGCGGCGCTCACCGTTACAGCAGCGGAAGGAACGCGAGTCGAGTTCCCCATCGACGATCCGAACTTGCCCACCACCGGCCGTCGACTCGCATTCTCGCAATGGTTGACGGACCGCAGCAATCCATTGACCGCACGCGCGATCGTCAATCGAATTTGGATGCACCACTTTGGTCGCGGCATCGTGTCGACCCCTGGCGATTTTGGACGTCTCGGTGATGATCCGTCGAACCTGCAGTTGCTTGATTGGTTAGCCAGCGACTTTGTCGAGCACGGTTGGAGTCTGAAACATTTGCATCG
Organism: Novipirellula sp.; assembly: GCF_041583735.1. Taxonomy (NCBI): domain Bacteria; kingdom Pseudomonadati; phylum Planctomycetota; class Planctomycetia; order Pirellulales; family Pirellulaceae; genus Novipirellula; species Novipirellula sp. The sequence continues at coordinate 4,592 of NZ_JBFHFD010000205.1, read as the reverse complement.
CCAAATTTTGACGTCGACTGCTTGGCGTCAATCCACTTTCCGTGATCCAGCCCGCGAAGCAATCGATGCCGAAAACCATTTCTATTGGCGAAAATCATTGCAACGTGTGGACGCCGAGATCCTCCGTGATTCGATTCTAACCGTGTCTGGCACGCTTGACTTGAAACCGTTTGGTCCTCCGGTCGCCATCGCTGAGGATGAAACCGGGCAAGTTCGTGTCAACGCACAGCAACCGCGGCGCAGTGTCTATGTACAAGTCCGCCGCAGCCAACCGGTGGGCATGCTGCAAACGTTTGATGCCCCAGTGATGAGTGTCAACTGCGATGCGAGAACCGTGTCTACCGCGGCCCCGCAATCGTTGATGATGCTGAACGGCGAATTTGTTTTAGAACAAGCAAACAAGGTTGCCGAGCGAGCGATTGCCGACGATTCGGTGAACCATTCTAAAGGGAAGCCCGCACGAGAAGCCGACATCCCGGCACTCGCGTCATGGTTGCCCGATTTGCCGCCACCGACGTGGACGTACGGCACCGGGGTGGTCGATGACACTGCGGGGATACTTCGTGAGTTTCATCCGCTCGCACATTTCACAGGCTCACAGTGGCAAGGCGGTGTGAACGTCCCCGACCCGACGGTCGGTTGGGTGCTTTTGACCGCTCATGGTGGTCATCCAGGCAATCCGACATACCCGGCGATTCGCCGCTGGGTTGCACCGGCCGATGGACGGGTCAGTATTTCGGGAACACTGCAACATAGCAGCGAAAACGGAGATGGAGTTCGCGGACGCGTCTTTGCTAAAACCGGACAACTGGGGACTTGGAACGCGTTTCACAGTTCAGCCGCCACCCCAGTCGCAGCGATCGCCGTGCAGAAGGGCGACCCTATCGATCTCGTCGTCGACTGCATCGCACATGAAACGTCGGACTCGTTCAACTGGGGGGCGAAAGTGACATTCACACCATCCAGCGGAGAGGCGGTGATCTATGATTCCGTCGCTGATTTCCACGGTCCCGCCGACGATTTATCGCGTCTACCGGCGCAGATTATTGCGGCCTGGGAAATCATATTGTCGCGCTCGCCGAGCGAGGATGAACTTCACATGACGCTCGCATTTGTGGGCGACCAACTCGCACGGATGGCAAACGATCGCCAAGGCGTCATGCAGGGAAGCACCCCTGCGAAACAAGTGCTCGTTAATGTGTGTCAAATGCTGCTCAATTCCAACGAATTCATTTACATCGAATGATTACAAGTATCGGCCCATCATGAATCCCCACCCTCCCACCAATTCGCGGCGTCAATTCCTGCAGCACACCGGGATGGGTGTGGGGGCACTGGCGTTGCAATGGATGTTGACTCAGGAAAATGCGTCGGCAAAACCTCCGGTGTTAAAGGAGCTGCCGCATAACGACATGCTTCCTCGCTCGCCTCACTTTGCGCCGCGTGCCAAGGCGATGATCTCGCTGTTCCAGCACGGCGGGCCTTCACATATGGATCTGACCGATCCAAAGCCCGAGCTCAGCAAATATGACGGGACTGATTATTCAGGCGACATTCAGTTTTCGTTTGTCAACGAAGCTAGCAAAAAACTGCTCGGTAGCCCGTACCAATTTAAGCCTCATGGCCAATGTGGAACGGAGCTGTCCGAATTGCTACCGCACACGGCGGGTGTCGTTGACGACATCTGCTTGATTCGCAGCATGCGTACCGGGGCGAACGGACATGAAGTCAACATTCGCTACTTCCACGGAGGCATTCCGGCGGTGTTGGGGCGTCCGACGTTCGGGTCGTGGTTGACGTATGCACTCGGCAGCGAATCACAAGACTTGCCTGCGTTTATGGTGTTAGCCGATCCCGGAGGTCATCCCGTTGACGGAGCGACCAATTGGAGCAATGGATTTATGCCTTCGATGTTCCAAGGAACAGTGCTGCGTCCGAAAGAGCCGCGAATCTTTAATCTGCAACCCCCAACGCATCTGTCGGGCGAATTCCAACGTCAAAACCTGGACTTCTTGCAAACACTCAACCGCCAACACTTGGAGTCGCATCCAGGCGAATCGGACCTCGAGGCAAGGATCGCCAGCTACGAGCTAGCGGCTCGGATGCAAACCGCAGCCAGCGATGCGTTAGACATTTCACAAGAGACTGCGGCGACACACAAGATGTACGGGTTGGATCAACCCGAGACACGCGAATATGGCACCCGCTGTTTATTGGCAAGGCGGTTGGTCGAGCGAGGCGTTCGCTTTGTACAACTGTTTCACCACAATCAGCCTTGGGACAACCACAGCAATCTGAAATCAGGACTTGCATCGATTTGCCGAAAGACCGACCAACCCGTCGCGGCCTTGGTTACGGATCTGCGTCAACGCGGGATGCTGGACGAGACGCTCGTTCACTGGGGCGGCGAAATCGGCCGGCTGCCAGTTACGCAGGAACAGGGGTCGCCGGAAAAGGCGGGACGCGACCACAATGGCCAAGGTTTCAGCATTTGGATGGCCGGCGGCGGCGTTCGTGGCGGTATGACATTCGGTAACACCGACGATTTTGGGCACCACGCGGTTGAGAACATTGTCACTCCGAACGATTTCCAAGCGACCGTGATGCACCTGTTCGGTTTGGATTACGAGCAAGTCGCCTTTCCTCATCGCAACCAACAACAAATCATCACCGCAGGCCGACCGGCACGCGTCGTTAGCGAAATTATCAGTTAAACAACGTTCGAGCAGTAAATGGCAGCGAGGCCCCGTAGCCGAAGTCGTCAAGACTTTAGTGAAGTGCCGAACAAGTCGAAACTCTTGACGAGTTCCGCTACGCAAATAGATACGTCTAACACAGGAAAACCATCGATGAATCGATCCCACCAGAAGCCCCTCTTCGCCCGCATTGGTTTCCTCGTTGTCATTGTCGCAATTACTACGTCCCCGTCTCGTGTTCAAGCCGAGCATGAGGGCAAGCTGCAAATTTTGTTGCTCGGCGACAGCACCACGGAGGGCAGTGTGCCGCGGCGACTAAAGCCTGAAGGCCCTCATTTAGAAACGGTCCTGGAACAACTGCTGGCGGCGGATACAGAGCTGCCCGCATGTCATGTCATCAATTCAAGCCAAGGGGGTGAAACGATTCGCCGACTGCTCGATTCGGGCCGCTATGATCGCGACGCCTCAAAATTGCCGGGAATCGATTACATCTTCATTCGGTATGGCTTGAATGACCGTGCAAAGATTGAAAACTTTACCGAGAACTTTCCCAAACACTTTGCCGAGTTGTGCGAGCGGTTACGCCACGATCATCCGTCTGCCGAATTGGTTCCGATGACCGTGATTCCGTTTTCCAGTGAAGAGGCGAGCACACAGATCAACGAATTAGTTCGTCAAGCCGCCGCGACAGAAAATCTGGAAGTCTTTGACATCTACCCGCGTTACGCGGCAGAGTTGAACAAGGGCGTGAACTCGCTGAACTATCGCCGTTACCCGCTTGCCAAAATCCCCGCTCAATATCATCCATTGGTCCAGCCATTTGTTCACGGCCCCAGCGTGGAAGTGATGGACAACGAGCTCGATCCCATTCTCGGCGATTTGCCGGGGTGGTATTCCGACCGTCACCCCAATTTGGCGGGATACAATGTGATTGCCCACGAGACGGCGAAATACCTTGGCAAGCGATTGCGACAACGGCAGAACGAAACGGCAAGTGCGAGTCAGTGAAGATGATTCGCACCGTCCGGTCAGATTCCTTATCGATTTTCGTAGCGACGTGTGTTTTCGAGTTGCTCAATGTTTCCGCCACGTCGCCACCCACCTCGAGACTGCTGAAATAAGATCCGACGTGGCGCCAGCGTACTGTCACCTCTCCCGAACGCAGTTTGGGAGAGGTCGAGCAGAGCTTTCAGCGATGCTCGGGTGAGGGCGACCGAGCAAGTTGAGTTCCACTGCACGCTAAGTTGCGCGGTCGGCCCTCACCCGAACGAGGCCTGAAGGGCCCGTTCGACCTCTCCCTGCTTCGCCGGGAGAGGTGACTGAGGAACTTGCCGGAACATAGACTCGCTCCCAAAATCTTGTGCAAACATCAAACGTTTAGCAGTCCACATTTACGCCATGCGGCTCTATGCCGTTGTGTCGCCTGCACCTAAAACGACCTAACTTCAAACGGCACATGCGGTAACATAACACACCTCCGATCAGCTATACTCTATAGAATTAATCACCCGAATGATTCGTTGGTTGGCAAGTGGCAAGACATGTTTCTATTCAATGCGATAGCTCAAAGACAATTTCGCTGGGCATTTTTGATCGCACTGGTGATCGCCAGCGGATCCTTCAGTGCTGCGGCCGACTATGTTGTCCAACGTGACGTGATGGTTCCAATGCGTGACGGAGTGCGATTGGCAACCGACGTCTACCGGCCCGCTGTTGCGGACCTACCGGTGGACGAGGCGTTACCGGTCATCTTGTCACGGTTGCCCTACAACAAAGCCGGTTCCAAGTTGATGGGCGCCTACTACGCTACCCATGGCTACGTGTTTGTCGCCCAGGACACGCGTGGGCGTTATAACTCCGAAGGCGTCTGGCACATGCTGACCGACGACGGACCCG
>NZ_JBFHFD010000204.1:0-13310 GCF_041583735.1 Novipirellula sp. | reverse complement strand
TTGGCGATTGCCGTCGTGGTGTTGATTCCGATGGGCTATTTTGCCTCGGCGATGATCGTGTTTCTGATCGCCGCTTCGACCGATTGGATGGATGGCGATTGGGCGCGAAAATACGGGCAAGTCACCAAGCTTGGGCGTATCTTCGATCCGTTCGTGGACAAGATCATCATCTGTGGATCTTTCATCGCGTTGGTCGAACAAGCGGGATCGGGGATCGCATCGTGGATGGCCACGGTGGTGGTTGGCCGCGAGTTGCTGGTGACCAGTTTGCGAGGGATCATCGAAGGGGGCGGTGGCGATTTTTCAGCGAGCTGGCTGGGCAAATGGAAGATGGTGTTACAGTGTGCGGCGATCGTCGCATCCCTGTTGTGCTTGATGAGCACGCCGGTGGCCGCTTGGTTGTTGATCACGGCGACAATCCTAATTTGGGCTTCGATCGCGTTGACCGTCTATTCAGGTTACGACTACACGATGGCAGCGGCACGCGTCATGCGTGGTGAGCAGGACGCCTCGTAACGGAACCACGACATGCAATTTGTTGACGCGGTGTTTGCCAGTACGATCTTAATGATCGTCATAGGGTGCCTCTTTTTCTGGGGCCAGACGCTGCAGCGTGTGTGGCGGACCGGGCGACCATGGACCGACGCCATCTTGCCGGTGGAGGTTCGTGATCGACCATTCTGGACCGTCGCCGATGCGATGTTGATGTTTGGGTTGAGCTTGGTGTTGACGTTGTTGACGGCCAAGCTTTTTGTCGCGATGGGCCAAATTCGTCCGACCACGGAAGGGGCGCCTCCCAGTGCCGATCTGCTGCTAGCCGGATTGTCGGCCCAATCGGTGGGCGGTTTGATCGCATTCACCGGCACCCTTGGGTTTTTGCGGCTGATTCGTTCTGACGCAGCCGAGCGACTAGGGTTGATTTGGAAATCCCGCGATATCGTGGTCGGGCTGAAAGCGTCGTTGATGCTGATTCCTCCGACGCTATTAATTGCCCACTTTGCGTCGCTGCTGGTGGAGTACAAGCATCCCGTGCTCGACGTGATGAAACAGCAGCCGACGCCGGTGTTTTTCATCGTGTTATTTGTGGGGACCGCGCTCGTCGCCCCGTGGGTCGAAGAATTCTTGTTCCGCGTGCTGTTGCAAGGTGGTTTGCAGGCGTTTGCTGATCGGCCGGTTGAGACCGATACTCAAGAGGATCCGCTCGAAGAAGATGCCGTAGAGCTTTGGAGGCCCAAGAGTATGTGGCCTGTGTTTGTGACCAGTTTGATTTTTGCACTGATGCACGGTAATCAAGGCGCTGCGGCGATTCCGTTGTTCTTTTTTTCAGCCGGCCTTGGTTTCCTGTATCGTCAAACCGGACGCATCACACCTTCGTTGGTCGTGCACATTGTGTTAAATGGTTTCACGATGAGCGTCGAGATCCTGCGTTTGTGGTTCACGCAGACGCCCGGCTAAAACATCGTCGTTGATCGCTCCGCGATCTTACGTGTTTTCTATTGGCCGAGGGCTCATGCTTATCGGCGAGCGCAATTCACCGGTAACAACTTTCTTCGTCGTAGCTACCTTCGCCAGAAGGTGGTGAATCGTATCTGCACGCGACCATCCCACGCTCTGGCGAGCGTAGCTACAAAACGGGTGGCTCTTATAGCGGTACGGCGCGAGCCGCCCGGTAAAAGCCGCCCGGTAAAAGTCGCCCGGTAAAAGTCGAACGTGTAACTCGCTGCGACCAGACGGTTTGCGCCGCGAACGCTAATGATCACGGCGTTTGCGCGAGAGTCCCGCAACGAGGAGACGACACGACGCTACCACTCCGATGCGATCACTTCGTGGCCGTTGCGGGTCGATAGATCCAAATAGGTGTTGTAGTTCATACTGTAGGTGGCGAAGCGGACGCTGCCGTCGGCGAATGTCAGATAACACCCTCCGTCATGCCGGCTCCAGTAGTGTTGTAGGTGCAGGTAGTATTCGTTGCGGTTGTGGTTGCCCAACAGCAACCCCATCTTGGCGGAAATGTAGTGTTCGCATTCGTTTCCGCCACAGATAGGCCAGCCCCAACCCAGGTCGTCGGGCATCGTCCGCTCGCCAAACAGAATCGTGGTACTTGATCCATCCAGGATGTCGCGAAACCGCTTTTGGCTTTCGTTATAGAACATGCCGTTGCCGTCGCTGAAACCGACGCCACTTGGAATGCCGCCGCATGCTTGGTAGGTATTGTTGATGTCGTCATCCAAGCTGCCGGCGTTGCCCAGGTAATTGATTGGGTTCAAGACGCCACAGTCGCCCGAAAGCGGCAGTGGGCCAAGCGGACCGCTCAGCAGCGATCTGCCTGAACTTGGGTCGCTCGGACACATCAGCATCGCGATTGGTTTGGAGGATGGGTCGTTGCCGCCGCGAGCTTGCAGGTCCTTAATGTGGTCGCCGCAGTGAGCTTGGGTGAAATCGATTGATTCGTAACCCGCCGATTGCTCCATGAACGGCAAGACTTGCGAGACCATTCCCCACGAGTAACCGTTGGGGCCCGAGACAATGCTTCCGGAGGGGAATGTGTTGAACGCGGAATGGTAATTGTGCAGCGACAGCGCGAATTGTTTCGAGTTGTTGGAACAACTCATCCGTCGCGCCGCGGCGCGTGCCGCTTGCACCGCCGGTAACAGCAAACCGACCAAGATCCCAATGATCGCGATCACGACCAGCAGTTCGACGAGTGTAAACGCGTTTTGACGAGTTCGAAAAACGGTCATAACAGTTTCGTAAAGTTGAGTTCTGTGCCGACTAGTCTAGCGTCGATAGGGCAAAGTTCTTGACGCTCTGGTCGGTTTGCGGCACGACAAATTCGAGCTCCCACGTGCGTTTGCCGCCCGTAGCGGAAGCCGATTCTCTTTTTTGCCAAGCCGATGGTGATTTCGCTCCCGTTCGTCGTTTGGGATCAACCGTCACGGCCTCTGCGGTCGCTTCGGGGGCCTCTGTGCGAGTCGGGCTGTTGTGAGTGCTAGCAACTGCGGCCGGCGAATCCAGGCTGATCACGACCTTGTGTGCTCCAGTATACGGCCCATTGGATTGGGTAAAGCGGTATTCCGCGTCGACAATCAGAGACGTTGCGGCGGGGCCAGAAGTTCCTCGGGCAGGCAGAAAGCTGATCGATCCCGCAGGTGCTGGGGCGCCGTCGATCGTGATTCGCCCCCGTACGGCCTTTCGCGATGGTGATTCGCTGGAGCCACAGCCCGTGGTCAAAATGACGGCAATGGCGATAGGGCAGAGAAGCGTCCTGTGCGTAAACCGAGGATTCAACAAGGCGAGTCTCGCAGCTTTGCGGAAGGGGAAGCGACCTGTGTGCCTAGCGATCGGCCGTGCCCCAAAGGGAACGATGCTGCATTGTGCGGCTGTCGCATTTCGCAGTTGCTGCATTGTACACCGGTCGGGTGCATCGATCATCGATCGGACTGGTCAATATGGTGCAAAGCAGCCCGAAGCAGAGGGGGGGGCGACGCTACAAGTCCTTTAATCGGCGCACTGCTTCGCGTGCGCGTTTGAGGAACTCGGTTTTCGGTTCACCGGCTTCGAGAAAGATTGGCGGGCCGATCGTAATGCAGCTCAACAGCGGGACTGGCAGAAATTCACCGCGAGGCAGGATTCGGTTGACGTTATCGATGTAGACGGGCACAAGTTCCAGGTCGGGCCGTTTCTTGCCCATGTAGTACAGGCCACTTTTGAAGGTGCCCATTTCATCGTCGCTCGAGGAGCGGCCGCCCTCGGGGAACACGATCAACGAATAGACGTCACCCATTTGGCGAAGCATCGAATCGATTGGGCTCTGATGGACCTTGATCTCTTTGCGGTCGATCAGCATCGCGTTGAACGCTTTGGCCATGTGCGGTTTGACCCAGCCGCCGGACCAGTAATCTTTGGCTGCCACCGGCCGTGTGACCGCTCGTACTTCGCGCGGCAGAGCGGACCATAACACGACCGCGTCGAGATGGCTGGTGTGGTTAGCGAAATAGATGCGTTGGCAGGTGTCCGGTTGGCAGTCGACCCACCGCACCGTGAAACCACTGAACATCTTCGCTAACAGAACGATTACATGACTGGTGATTGCCATGGCAAGAAGTTTACTTGCCCAACCCGCAAACGCCCAGCGGTCAAGCGGTATTAAGCTGAGGTGCCGCAAGAACGATCTCAGGCGTCACACGCTCGGTTGGGGGCTAAGCGGCACGGTACAGGTGATCGCGTGTGGGCGGCATACCCGAAAGTCCCTTGCTGGCTCGTTTGGTCCCGACGACTTGGTACAGTTTGATCGATCCGTTGGTGAAACCACCCGAGGCGCCAGCCAGGTAGGCAACCCATAACCGGTAGCGTTCAGCGCCAACCAGTTCGATCGCTTTTTCCTTGTTCGCCGATAGGTTTTGACACCAGAATTTGGTGGTCAGTGCGTAATGTTCGCGCCACGATTCGACATCGTGAACTTCGAAGCCACTGTTTTCCATAAAGTCCGTCGTCATACCAACGGGAGTCAGTTCGGACCCAGGAAAAATGTATTTGAGCAAAAATTTCCGCTCCGGGCGGATTTTACGCGCCGAACGTGCCGTCGGCTTTGCCCGCCGAGCGATTGCATGGTTCAGCATGATGCCACGGTCGTGAAGCATCGAGTTGATTTTGGCAAAGTACCGCGGGTAATTTGCGATGCCGATATGTTCGGACATGCCAATGCTGCTGATCTTGTCGTAGGTGCCAGTGTGATCGGCATAGTCACAGATCTCGACGCTGACTTGGTCGGTCAGTCCGAGTTGTTCGATTTTCGCTTTGGTATACGCGTATTGTTCATTGGACAACGTGATGCCATGCGACTTGGCCCCATAGTGTTTTGCTGCGTGGCAAATCAGACCACCCCAACCGCATCCGATGTCCAACATCTTGTCGCCGGGTTGCAGTCGCAGTTTTCGGCAGATCATATCCAGTTTGTCATGCTGAGCTTGATCCAGCGAGTTGTTCCAATCGCGGAAATAGCCGCAGGTGTATTGCATTTCCTTGCCGAGAAACAGTTTGTAAAACTCGTTCCCCACGTCGTAGTGAAATTGAATGTAGTCGCTGTTTTTGCGTTTGGCTTCGTTGCGACCCACCATGTCATCGCTGAACCCTTGCTGCAAATCACTGACTTTGCTCTTGGCAAAAATGAAAGGCAATGTGCGTTTAACCACCATCGCCTTGCTGATCTTTTTCAAGTGTTGACGGTTCGCGCGAGTCGTCTTCAGGGCAGCCGAGAACTCGATCAAATCCCCCCCTTCGAACTCGATATGTCCGGTGGCATACAAACGGACGAGGGTTTCAAGGGTGGGCCATCGCAGTAGCGTGCCAATCACCCCGGGCCCTGAGATCGCAATACAAAGATCGCTGTCGACGTGTTGCCCTAGCGGCACTACGTCACCATTCCATAGCCGGACCGAGACGTTCATGTCCAACGGTTCGGCCACCTCGTGGAGAATTTGTTTGATCGATTGGATTTGTGTTTCCGCCGAAAAGGGAAGTCCCATCCTTGAATTCTCCGATTGAGGTCGTGGGTTGCAAACGCGTTGTTGACAGGATTGTCTTGGCGACTTTTAGCATGCTTCGCGGAAACGAGTTAGAGCAATCGAGAATGGACGCAGTCCGGAGATCACGCCCGCGTCGCGGGTGAACTATTTCCTGGTTTTCCTAGACCTCGTAAATTTCCAGTATTGGGCTGCCAGTGTTGGGCAGGGGGGATCTGTTTATTGACGTGACGGCATGCGTCCACGGTGTAGGAATCCCCATTTTTTGCGGTTTCTCTCCCGCTAAAGGTGATCATGCGAAGCTAGCGGCGGATTGACCACCTTTGGGGGGTGAGGTATCTTGGGGTTGGCGGGGCGACAAAAGCCATGCGGTCCAATGGCGAACGCTTTACTCGCTGCAACCGGGCGACCCCTCGACACACCGCTACAAAAGTATAGGAACGATTTTTATCGCCAACGCGTTTGGTATACGTTCGCGTTTGGATCTCATCATTATTATTCGATGGAGTGCGAAGGCTCCTTGTTGCAAATGACTAAGAGTGATTCGGTATCCTTAGACGTTTGCATTCTGCTGCTTGGCGTTGGCTTTTCGACGATTGAATTGCTGGGCGTTTATCCTTATGGATTTTATGCCCCGATTGTGCTGACGGTGGCGATCGCCTCGAGGCGATCGACGCTCATTTTTGGGATCGCGATTTCGATCGCATTGGTGGCCATCGGGTCGGCGCTGCTGATGCGAGGATTCGAGCCGCAGTTTTCGGGGCCCTCGTATCTCGCGCTCGCCTGCGTCGTGGTGCTGTTTCTGTTTCGCAGTTGGGATCTTGCTCGACCTGCGGAGCAGCGGGAACGCATCGGAGGAGAGCGTGAAGTGAGCGATCGGGGGACAAACGACCTCGAGCGTCCCTACCGAAATGTGGCCGTCAAAATCGGGTCGTCCAAGGCGGATCACGAGCGGATCGTGGCCGATCCGTCGACGAATGGCGACGTGGCAAAAAGCACTGTTCCCAAACACCGCGTCGTTGAAGATCCCTCGCTAACCAAAGTGATTTCCAAGTCGTTGTTAGAGCGTATCGTGATCGAGCGACTGCGGTGTAGCGAACGATTTTCGCGATCTCAGTTGACCTTGATCGAAACCGAAATCGCCGCGGCGATGGTACATGAATCGCAAATGGATTGGTCGATCAACGGTCTGCCTCGCGGATCCGAGGTCGGCGAATACATCATCGACGGCTTGTTAAGCGAAGGGGGAGCGGGGCAGGTCTACCGAGCCACTCCTCTCAGCGGAGGTGACTTTGTGGCGGTCAAAGTGCTTCGCGACATTCACCTCAGCGAGCGGTTTCGACGTGAGATGGAATTGGTCGGCAAGCTTGCCCATCCTAATATCGTGGTCGCATACGAAGTCGGCGAGCACGATGGGATGCTGTATATCGTGATGGAGCAGTTGGCCGGTCCTGATCTCAGCGTTTACGTTCGCGTAAACGGACCTTTAACCTGGCAAGCATCGGTTGAGGTGATATTACAAGCAGCTCGGGCGCTCGAACATGCGCATCAACGAGGCCTTGTCCATCGCGATGTCAAACCGGGGAATCTAGTACGCGACGGCGAGCAGCGGATCAAGGTGACCGACCTTGGGTTGGCGGTGTTGACTGCGGATCGCGATGTGAAAAAAATCCAAGATTTCAAAACCGGAATCGAGATGGTCGCAGGCACGCTGGACTTCATGGCGCCCGAACAGGCGCGTTCGCTGTCGGCTGCCACCGCGTTATCCGATATCTATAGTCTCGGAGCGACGTGGTTTTATCTATTGACCGGACGATCGCGTGTTCAGGGGGAATCGATGAACGAGAAGTTGACGAGCTTGTTGGTCGACAAAACGTTCGAAACGCTGCCGATCGACGACTTGCCCGACGGGTTGCCGGCCATTTTTGAACGAACGGTGGCGTATCGACCAGAGGACCGGTACCAATCGATGTCCGAAGTGATTGCGGCACTCGAGTCGGTGCGTCCGTCCGACGCCACTGCCACTGCGAATCATGCGGTCAAAGTCTTGGTGGTCGAGGACAATCAAGACGATTTGTTTCTGACCGTGGAAATGCTGCGGCGGATGAACAAGTCGATTATCGTTCACAAGGCATTTACGCTTGAACATGCGATTCGAGAAAGTCGGTTGCACGAATCGCTCGACCTCGTTCTGTTGGATCTGCAGCTGCCCGATAGCAGTGGGGTGGAAACGGTCCGGGAATTCCGGGCTGCCGCCCCTGTCATTCCGATTGTCGTTTTGACAGGGCAAGAGGATATTCAAGTGGGACGCGAATGCATCGAAGCGGGAGCGGATAACTTTGCTTCGAAAAATGACCTGAACGCAGCGTTTTTAGAGCGGTTGATCTTTATCACTCTCAGCCGCTGTGATCGACACGAATTGCCGTAGTGAAAAGACGCGTTTTGCGTCGCGACGCTGCAGCTGAATTGTCGAAGTCGGTTCGATCCGCTATCGTTGCGTTCAGCACCGCAACCGGACCGTCGTACCAAACGCAGTGGGATTCGCAGAAGCGGCAACGTGCCGAACGTAACCAAATTGTTGGGGCGTCAGCGATCTGCCATCGATTTTAGTAGCGGAGCGGGGCGAGCCGCCCATTTGCAACGGATGCAACGTTCGAATTTGACCGGGCGGCTTACGCCGCTCCGCTACAAAAAACGCATGCGAGTGGCGGCCGCTCACTGCAATCTCTGCCGACTGCAGGGCCCGCGTTGATCGAGTGTTCCGCTAGTTGATCGATAGGAAATTGCCATGTTTGGAAAATGGGTTGAAATTGAGTTTGATTGTTTGCCACTTCGCACCGTCACGCGGATCGATGCGCCGCTGGACGCCTCGCCGGTCTACGAACAATTCGTACTGCGAGTAAAGGACGCGTTGCAGCGGCACGGGGCCCACAACACTTATTACTTGCATCGTGGCATCTGCCGTTACCATTTGACCAACGATCCGCTGATCGGGATGCTCGAATTTGCCTTCGAGGGTACGGTGATGACCGGCGAGAAGGATGTGAAGACGAAAGCACTCGAGATCAGCACCGAACTGAAACGCGAAACCTGTGAATGGTTAACCGAGCCGATGGTCACCAGTTTCGCCGAAAGTGTCCAGCAGGCGTTGATGGTCGAGTTCGACCGCTATATTGCAGCGGGTGATCTGCAGAAAACCGAAGAACGGATCAAAGCGATCCAAGAACAAAATGAATCCGATGGCGGATTCATTGGGATGTACTTGTAGGTCACGGGGAAATCAAATCAATCACTGTCGCCCCACCCCGCCCGTAGCGGATTTTGATGATCGGTTGATCCGCCACGCATAACCGAACATTCACATCGAAAAAGTCACAACCCGACGCGTCAGTTTTGAAGTTGCGCGGTTAGACGTTCTTCGGGCCAAAGGCCCAACAATTTGCCTAGCCTGGCCCAACGGGCCAGGTTTTCGATGCAAAGAAACCTAAGGGCTAAAGGCTCGGCCATTTGCCAGCCGCTCTATATAAATCCGAGTAAACGGCCGGACCGTTGGCCCTACAATTCATTGTTTTTCTTAGTCCCAGCCCGTTGGGCTGGGCTAGGTAAACGTCCGGGGCTTTGCCCCTAAATACAATAGCGCAACTCCAAAACGCTTTAGCGAGGGAATTTTTATCTTGGCACGGTCCCTCGCTGACGCGTCGGATTAGGATTTGCCAGGAAAAACGACGATAGGGCAGTCCTTAAAAATCACGCGTCAGGTTGGGGTGATACTCGCGATGCGGCGACGTGAATCAAGACGCGGCGACGTGCGAGACGGCCGCGTAGCCGATCACATCGTTGTGTTTTCGGCAGTATTCGAGAATCGGCGAGTAAACGGATTTGTCGTCGCTGCGGCCCGCGATCTCCAATAACAGCGGCACGATGCGCTGCGACGGGACTGCGTCGGGAACCAGACTGACGGCCGCCTCAATCGCTTCGGCTTGTCGTCCCAATCGATCCAACAGTTCGACGTAGGTTTCGATCGCGGCGGTACCGTGTACAGTTGGATCGACGCTCTTGGCTTTTCGCTCGAACACCTTTAATCCCGCTTCGACATTCTCACCGAGCAAGACTTGGTAATAGGCCGAGTAGGCGGGGTAGAAATCGACAAACGGCTCTTCGCCGGGGTACTGGAATTGGTGATCCAAACGGCGGCCATATTGTGCCAATTCCCAAGCCTTTCGCAATTGACTTGGCTCGGTCAGCACGGCAGCGATGCGAACGGTCGACGCAAGGTGCGTTGTGTCTAGATGATAGCCGCCTTCGTTGAGGATCCACTTTCGTTTTTCGATCATCTCGAAAAGTGTCTCGGACTCATCCGCCGGAGCCTCGCGTCGGGCGATGTCGCCGCGAACCAAGACCACCAATTCGTGATACAGATGGTCCAATAGGCATGCTGCGGCGGCACGTCGGTCGGCCTTGCTTCGCTGCTGCAGGGCTTGTTCAAACAGCGTGATGCTATTGCACGTTCCTTGATGATCAATGACCGCTTGATAGCCACGCGCGATGTCCACGCCCTCGTGCAGCAGGACTTGAATCATCGCATCGTAGTTTTCGTCCGTGACCGGAATATCGGACATCAATTTGCGAGCCAAATCCAGATCGCCGGTGGGACGCAAGTACATCCATCCCTCGGCCACCTTGCCGTCTTCGATCAACATCACACCCGCTTCACGGCAGGCATCGAGTAGACCGGTTTCCAGCTGTCGCTCGACTTCTTCGGGGTTCGATTTTTCCGATTCACTGCTCAGCACTGGCAAGCCCAAACGGTGGCGAACCCGCATTTTGAGCGCTTCGAACAACTCCATCGGTTGTCGCTTTTCGCGAAAATAGGCCACCATTTGCTCAATCATTTCGCCCGGGTTGGCGCGTTGTTCGTCGAGACGGTTAAAGATTTCAGAGGAGGTCATAAGGCTTGGTTGGGGCGGTGCGGATGTCATGCGGCCGGAGGAGGGATAACAGACGTTGGTCCCCGGATTCGTGCCGCATCTTAACGAATTCCTCGCCATTACGGCAGCCACTGAGGCTCGTTCGCGAACCGCGACGCAGGGAAAGCGGCCGCCGTGGGCGGATTCGCCGATCGGCGACCGCATTTGGGTGCCTTGGTTGTGACTCAAGTCATGCTTTGACAAAGGTTTACGATGACGCACTAGCCGCCGGCAAGGGGATGCTTCATATTGAAGTTGCATTCATTTTGTATTTTGCGGGCTCACCCTTTAAGGCGAATTTGATGATACGAACCCACGACGACTCTGACCGTCCGTTGCCGGAGGATGTGATTGCCGAGCTTCGGGAAGCCAAGGAAACGCTCGAACATCACGGGCTTGCCGACCGCTTGACCGAATTGGTGGGAACCCCGATCACCGCTTCGATCAAAATGTTGCCCGGTGTGGCGGAGGATGCGATTCACGGGGCGATCGACAAATCGCTCGCTGCGGCGATGGATGTGGCACTTCGCACGCTCGGCCACGATACCAAAGAAGGCAAACCAAAGCTGCTAACGCACAAGTTGTTAGCGGGAATTTCGGGGGCCGCGGGCGGGGCATTTGGGATGACCACCGTCGCGATCGAGTTGCCGGTGTCGACCGTCTTGATCTTGCGGAGCATCGCGGACATCGCTCGCAGCCAAGGCGAAGATTTGACCGACGTGCGCACTCGCTTGGCCTGCTTGGAAGTGTTTGCCATCGATGGCGGCGCGTCGGACGTCGATGATAAAACCGAAGTCGGCTACTTTGCAGTCCGCGCGGCGATGTCGAAACAGGTGGCCGATGCATCCAAATACGTGTTGAAGTTTGGCGTCTCGGATACCGCTGCTCCGCCACTCGTGAAATTGATGGGGATGATCGCCAAGCGTTTCGGAGTCGTCGTCAGCGAAAAAATCGCAGCACAAGCGATTCCGGTGATTGGTGCGGTTGGCGGCGCGCTAATCAACAGCTATTTCATCGACCATTATCAAGACCTCGCCCGTGCCCACTTTACCATTCGTCGACTCGAACGGGATTATGGCGAGTCCGCGATCCAGGCAGCTTATCTAAGCTTGTAAGATTTCCGATCTCTGGTGCATCCGCTACTACGTGTCAGCATTATTCGTCTTCGGGGTCGCCGACATCGACCTTGGACCAATCGACTGGGTGATGTTCGATTTCGGAAAGGACCACACGAGCTTGTTTCAAGTCTTCGTGCCGGACCAGGACATCGACGTGGCCTGGAGTCTCGGTGCGAAAGCCCGCGGTAAAGCCGCCTGTCGCCGTCGCTTTGATGTTCTGAGATTCCAACGCCGCAATGATCACCGCCGCTTCGACGTCATCCGCCACGCTTGTGAGCACTTCAGGATTTTGGTGATCAGTCATCGAAGCAACTCCAAGGAGAGGGGAGGATGTATCCGAACGTTCGCGAAGTGGCCCCTTCGTCCGGAAAACGACTCTGCCAAGCCACCCTTAAATTGTATCAGAGCAGGGGTGACGCTGCCAAAGAACCGCAATTGTGATGTCTTTGCAACCGGCAAATAGCGGTAGAACCGTGAAGCATTTTGTTGGGGAGCTCGGCAAGAGCTTCGGGGGGACTCGTCACGGAGCGAAAGTCACGCACGACTTCCGCTACGGCGACCCAATAAAACAATTTGCAGTGAAAAATGCTTCACCGCGTTATGGATAACCGGGGGACTGGAACTCGGACAGTGCCACGTTAGAATGCCGGCATGGAAGTCATCACATTGCAATCGGGAAGCAACGGAAATTGCGTCTACGTCGAAGCTGACGGAGTCCAATTGCTATTTGATGCGGGACTTAGCGGGACGCAGGCCGAAAAACGACTCGCCGCCCACGGCAAAAATATTCGCGACATCGACGCGTTGATCATCTCGCACGAACACAGTGATCATGTGCGTTGTATGGGAGTTTTTCAGCGAAAATTTGGTCTGCCGATTCATGTGTCGAAGCCGACGATGCAGGCGACGCAAAAGAAAGCGAAGATCGGCCGCGTCGATGATCTGCATCATTTTGATTCGGGCAGCACGCTTGGATTCGGCAACGTTCGCGTCGAAACGCTTTGCACGCCGCATGACGCTTGTGACAGTGTTGCCTTTGTCGTTGACGATGGCTCGAGCCGCTTGGGAATCTTGACCGATATCGGTCATGTCGATTGCGATTTGGATGACGTTGTGGGAACGTTGGACGCCGTGATTCTGGAAAGTAACTATGACCCCGCCATGTTGCACAACGGCCCCTACCCCGAGCAGCTAAAGAACCGTATTCGCGGTTCCCGCGGCCATTTGTCCAACGAAGAATGTGCGGATCTGTTGAACCGCAAAGCAAGTTCGCGTTTGCAATGGGCATGTCTCGGTCACTTGTCCGAGCACAACAACCGTCCTGAACTGGTTTTGCAAACGCATCGCAAAATGATCACGCGCGACTTGCAATTGCATGTCGCCGATCGCTATGACGCGGGTGCGGTCATGAGCGTCGCAGTGACTCGGACTCAACAGACGTTTTGGGAAACCTCGGCAAATCCGCTGAAGCCGCGATAAAGATTTTATGCGTTAAGCAGGTAGGCAGGAATCATTGGGTGAAAACCCGTTAGCCGTTTGGGCCAACGCTGTGAAGTATTTTCTGGTAGCTACCTTCGCCAGAAGGTGGTGATACGTATTGGACGGCAACCATCCACGCTCTGGCGAGTCCTCATTCCGCTTCGCGGCACCCTAAATAATGAAAACGGCGGTTAGTGTATAATTTACGATGGCTGACGTGTGAG
>NZ_JBFHFD010000203.1:0-13318 GCF_041583735.1 Novipirellula sp. | reverse complement strand
GGTTGCCTGATTTCGCCGGCCGACCTCGTTCGACTTGCCCGTCAGACGAAAAAATGCGTGGGCGTGCCACTTGAGTCCTAGTGTGATTCTCACTTGTGCGACCGATGCGTCGTAGGCGAATCGAATTGCCCTCCAAAAAAAATTGTCACTGGACAGGGAAAAGCGGATATCGAAGCACGTGCCAGCTTACCTATTTTCCTGCCGCCACCATGTTTCTGCCCGCCGCTTCGGCGGCGCTGGTTGGATGCGGCGGAATCAAGAGTCGACGGAGCCGCGGCGTTGTGTCTCCAAGGGCGACGTTGGTGAATGCATGAGGCAGGAAAATGAGAGGGGCAGGAAAATGGGGATGCCGGCAGATGTGTCATTCTTCTTATTTTCCTGCCGCCTCCATGTTTATGCCCGCCGCTTCGGCGGCGCTGGTTGGATGCGGCGGAATCTAGAGTCGACGGAGCCGCGGCGTTGTGTCTCCAAGGGCGACGTTGGTGAATGCATGGGGCAGGAAAATGAGAGGGGCAGAAAAATGGGGATGCCGGAGGATGTGTCATTCTTCTTATTTTCCTGCCGCCTCCATGTTTCTGCCCGCCGCTTCGGCGGCGTTTGTTGGATGCGGCGGAATCAGTCGTTGTGCTGTGGGTTGGGCTCAACGCAGTCCTTTGGAAACGCAGATGACATGACCTTCGCATGCTTTGATCGTTTCGATGCGGCAAAACGACACTGCTCACGAATCGACTGTCATTTCCTCTTGCGTCACTGTGGTTTGTGCACGTCTATTGACCAATACGGTGGCATGGCATCGTCAGTGATCCATCACCAATCCATTGCCGCTGTATCGTGATGTTACATTTAGTACGCAGGGTGAGTTATGGGATCAATTGCCAAACGCAGGTTGGACTTTCATACCGGTGATGAGGTCGTCGCGGAGATCGAGCGACTGCGACGCGGCGGATACACCCGATCGAAAAATTGGACTTTGACGCAAATTTGCGAACACCTGACTCACACGATGACCGGGGGCATGGAGGGGTTTGGGTTTCGATTGCCGTGGATTCTACGGGCAACGATCGTCCACTGGATTGTCAGGCGGATCCTGCGAACGCGACGGATGTCCAGTGCTCCGACGATTGAACGTTTGAAACCAAAATCGCCGTCGGGCGGGGATGACGATCGCATCATCGATCAATGTATCGAAGTGATCGGGCGAGCGGTAAAGTACGATGGCTCGTTTGAAGATTACCCGTTTGTTGACAACCTGACGGCCGACGAGTGGCGACAATTCATGTGGCTGCACGCAGCCCACCACCTCGGCTTCTTGATTCCCGACGACCACCCCACTTCGTAAACAAACGCGGTGACGCTGTTAAGCGAAGTTTTCAATTTCAGCACCGCACGTCCGAGGGACCATGGAATAGCGTCGCGGTTGTTTTTGAATCGATGCCAATGGGAAGTCTTTTCGGCGCTGCTATCGCGTCAGTCGGATCGATACCGTGCATCGAATCGTGCATCGCTGCGCAAATTCGCGACCTTGAGTTGTTGCTAAATGCAAATATCAACCGCTTGCATTTTCTGTTGCGGATGACTGATAGCGACACGACGAACCCCAACCTAGAATGGGGACATCCATCGTCGGAGTAACCTTTGCAGTAAAGTCTATAGGGAAGGCATCAGATGAAAAAGTTGAATTCATTCTTGGCAAAAAGCGTGTTGATGGCCAGTGTGTTGATGGCCAGTGCGTTGTTGGTCAGTGGTTGTAGCGAACCACGCCCAGACGGAATGCCCGAACTGTATCCAACATCGATTGCGATCATGCAGAACGGAACACCGCTGTCTGATGCCACGGTGACTCTGTACTCTGACGATGCAGCACTTCGGCGCTGGGCCGTGGGGGGACGAACCGATGACGCGGGCACCGCGACTCTGATGACTCACACGAAGTACCCGGGCGCTCCGCAAGGAAGTTTCAAGGTAATGGTCAATAAGACGGAAACCGAAGGCGATCCGATTCCCAAACATCCTGGTGCGGACGCGACGCCGGAACAGTTGGCGGACTATGATCGCGCGATGAAGACGGGATCATTTCAAGTCATTCAAGTCGTCGCCGAAGAATATCGCACCGCTGGTAGCACGCCCCTTCGCATCGACATCACCGCAGATGGCGAAAATGCATTTAGCGAGGATATTGGCGAAGCGGTGAAAGAAGTCGATGAGCAAGCCAGTGCTACGGGAGCTGCGGCCGGTGACTATGTGCCAATGGGCGGATCCTGAGTGATCTCGAGCCCGGATCGCCCGATGTCAAATCGGCAGCTCTGATTGATATAGAAACGAACTAACAAATGAACCGGCTGCCCCGTTTAGGGGCGGCCGGTTCTATTTTGCGGACGCCGACGCTAATACTCCGTTGGTAGTTCGCCTCCTTGGTGAGTGCCCATCGCTCCCCACACGCCGTAGGGACTTTCGCCAGCGATCGGTTGCGTTTGTGTGAGGTCACCCGAGTCGATCGAGTCGGTAATAAAACGCACCGAACCGTCCAGCATCGTTCCGTGGATGCCGCCGGGATGGTAGCTGTTGGGGGTGAAGATGGCTGCCCAGTAACCAGTGGGGCTATCCCAGCAACTTGGGCCGTTGGGCGGGATCACCGTGTGAAAACCATTCCACGGCGTTCCCATTTGGTAGAAATTGCCTCGCCACGTGTCGCACGGATTCAGGTAGTGCCGCGGATTGTCGGGGTCGATCACGCCGGTCATACAGACATCGGGATGGATGATCGGTTGGGCGCCATCGGGTTCGAGTAGCGCGCTGTTCCACCCCGAACCGCCTTTGACTTCCACCGACCAATACCCGTTTGGCGCAGAGGACGACTCGCTAAAGGCCAACGTGTGACTGGTCCCGTCTTGGATGTCGGCGAAATCGACCCACGAATCAAGATGGAAGGGACCGCGATAACGTGCTTGCACGTATTGGTTGTTGACGTAGTTCGGGTGATGCCACGCCGCATCGAGTTTTAACATGCCGTCGCCCATGTTGAACATGTAGTTGATACGAGCATTGTTGGCGTGTGGCGACGCTTTCCAGCCGTCGGGCGATGATGGGCACAGCACGGCTGGCAAGATTGCCTCGTAGACTTCGCCGTAAAACAGCGACGACCAGACATTGGACGTTTCCGCCATCCGCTGTTGAATCGTTTCATACCGACTTTGCTGTTCGATATACGGCAACAGCGCAACGATCATACTGGGATAGTACCGCGAAACATGAGAGCCTTTGGGGAGCACTCCCGCAGCGGGAAACGTATTGAATGCGTCGTGATAGTTGTGCAGCGCGAGACTGATCTGTTTCAAGTTGTTGCTGCATTGCATCCGCCTCGCGGCCTCGCGTGCGGCTTGAACTGCGGGCAACAGCAGACCCACCAAAACCCCGATGATGGCAATCACCACAAGTAGTTCAACCAGGGTAAATCCGGTCGGCTTTTCTAATTGTCGCATTCTCGTTTTCATCTGGCATGCTCGTTTAAAAAGGAAGGAAACCAATTTGGCGTAGTATACAAAATGTATAGACTATCGATGATTGTCCCCGTATTTTTCGAAAAAGACAGGTTTTTTTTGAGCGTTGCATTAGAGTAGCGCGGGTGGATCCATGCAAAAGAGACGCGGAAATACATTCGCTGTGCGACTGTCGCGATCGACTGCGGCGCGTTCGGATCCGTAACAAAAACTTAGCGGTGCGATCCAAGCCGATGCGTGACGCGAGACCGCCGCGAGCTTTGCTCGTTCGTGGCAGTTAGTGAAACGCGAATTAAGAACGGAAGCCGGTAACGCTATTGGGGCGGTTAGCAAACGTTCGGAAACAAATTCGTGATTTCAAAATGTTTTCCGAATGACACGAACCCCTCGATGGCGTTTCGGCCGTCCCGCTAGAGCTTTACTGGATTGGGAGTAGCTCGATCGTCAGCTTCGTAGGTAGTGGACGAGGCGACGAGTCCCAGCGACTGAGTGGCACACCGCGACTCGTAGCCTCGTCCACTACAGAGAAAACACTTCACCCGCTCGATTGGTCACAAAACTCGAATGACGAAGCTATTTCCGATCAGTGCCGCCGCGGCAACGACTAGTCACGTTGGCGGATAGTGTTGAAAAAGGCCGCATGAAGACCTATGAGGATTACTCTTCGAGCACGGTTTTGAGGACACGGTAGGCTTCGATACTTTCTTCGACAGCGACCTTTCCGCCAGCCTCTTCGACATGCTGGAGGATTTCGAGTAGATTTTCGCTGCTGCCAGCGGCCAACACCGCAGCTTTCAGGTGTTCGAGTTGATGCTCCGACGGCAGCAGCGAGCCGTTCTTCCCCGATGTTGCGGACTTTTTCGGACGCACGTTGGGCTCTTTCTTTGTGACGGGCGTCGCCTTTGCAGGCTTGGCTGCCGGTGGCTTGGCGGATTTTTCTTTGCTGCCCGTCTCCTTTCCAGACGGTTCCTTGGCAGGAGTCTCTTTTGCGGGGTTCTCTTTTGCAGACGCTTCTTTTGCTGCAGTGTCCTTGGCTGGTTTGGCCGGCGTCTCCTTCGCCGCGGGTTCGCTGGCGGGCGTCTCCGTTGTGACTGCGTCGTCTTTTGGCTTTTCCGCGGTCGTTTTGTCAGTTTCCTGAGTGATCGCTTCTGCGGCGGCGTCGTTTTTGGCTTGGGGTTTTCCCATAAGGTGTTTGCTCGGGTCCGTGTTGAGTGGGGATCAGGGAGGATGGGGCTTTTCGGCGGTTAATAGCAACATCGGAATCTTCCGGCAAGTGAAAACCAGCATCCCATCGCCGGTTCATCCGCAACCGCTGGAGCAGAGTCTCGCCGCTATCAATACGTGGATAGCTTCCCCGAAGCTCAGCAACCTCTGGCCATGGCGGGATCAATTGCAAGCGAGCAGCGGTGCGGGATCGCTTGGGGCGACGTCGGTTATTGAATTGGGCAGGAAAATGTGAGGGGCAGGAAAATGGGATACCGCAGGACCGTCCAGTCATCTTTATTTTCCTGCCTCACCCATGTTCCTGCCCGCCGATACATTGGCTTTGATTGGAATTGGCCGAGATCGGTTGCACGCGAGCGGCGATGCTGGATCGCTCGGGCGACGTCGTTAATTGAACTGGGCAGGAAGATGAGATGCCGCAGGACTGTCCAGTCTTCTCTACTTTCCTGCCCCACCCATGTTCCTGCCAGCCGATGCATCGGCGTTGATTGGACGTGGCTGGATCAGGTGCACGCGAGTGGCGGTGTGGGGGCGCTGGGGGCGACGTCTGTAATTGAATTGGGCAGGAAAATGTGGGGGGCAGGAAGATGGGATGCCGCTGGTCTGTCCAGTCTTCCTTATTTTCCTGCCCCGCCCATGTTTCTGCCCGCCGATACATCGGCGTTGATTGGAATTGGCCGAGATCGTGTGCACTTGAGCGGCGGTGCGGGATCGCTCGGGGGACGTCTGTAATTGAGTTGGGCAGGAAAATGAGAGGGGCAGAAAGATTGGATACCGCAGGACTGTCCAGTCTTCTTTATTTTCCTGCCCTACCCATGTTCCTGCCCGCCGATCATCAGCGTTGTTTGGACTTGGCTGGATCGGGTGCACGCGAGCGACGGCGTGGGATCGCTTGGGGCGACGTCGGTTATTGAATTGGACAGGAAAATGTGGGGGGCAG
Source organism: Novipirellula sp. (assembly GCF_041583735.1). NCBI lineage: Bacteria > Pseudomonadati > Planctomycetota > Planctomycetia > Pirellulales > Pirellulaceae > Novipirellula > Novipirellula sp. Next base: position 7,657 of record NZ_JBFHFD010000203.1, on the reverse strand, counting down.
GAAGATGAGATGCCGCGGGTCTGTCTAGTCTTCCTTATTTTCCTGCCCCCCTCCCATGTTCTTGCGCGCCGATACATCGGCGTTGTTTGGATGTGGCCGAGATCGTGTGCATGCGAGCGGCGGTGCGGGATCGCTTGGGCGACATCGGTAATTGAATTGGGCAGGAAGATGTGGGGGGCAGAAAGATCGGATGCCGCGGGGCTGTCCAGTCTGCCTTATTTTCTTGTCCCTCCCATCTTCCTGCCCGACGATGCATCGGCGTTTTGTGGAATCGGTGGGATCGTGTGCACGCGAGCGGCGATGCGGGGTTGCTTGGGGCGAGGTCGGTAATTGAATTGGGCAGGAAAATGTGGGGGGCAGAAAGATGGGATGCCGTAGGACTGTCCAGTCCGCGTTATATTCCTGCCCCCTCCCATCTTCCTGCCCGTCGATGCATTGGCGTTTTTTGGAATCGGCCGGATTGTGTGCACGCGAGCGACGGTGTGGGATCACTGGTGGCGACGTCGGTAATTGAGTTGGGCAGGAAAATGTGGGGGCAGAAAGATGGGATGCCGTAGGACTGTCCAGTCTGCGTTATATTCCTGCCCCCTCCCATCTTCCTGCCCGCCGATGCATCGGCGTTTTGTGGAATCGGCCGGATTGTGTGCACGCGAGCGACGGTGTGGGATCACTGGTGGCGACGTCGGTAATTGAATTGGGCAGGAAAATGTGGGGGGCAGGAAGATGGGATGCCGTGGGTCTGACTAGTCTTCTTTATTTTCCTGCCTTACCCATTTTTCTGCCCGCCGATGCGTCGGCGTTGTTTGGATGTGGCTGGATCGAGTGCACACGAGCGGCGGTGTGGGGGCGCTGGGGGCGACGTCGGTTATTCGTGTGGGCAGGAAAATGAGAGGGGCAGAAAGATGGGATGCCGCAGGACGGTCCAGTCTTCTTTATTTTCCTGCCCCACCCATGTTCCTGTCCGCCGATACATTGGCTTTGATTGGAATTGGCCGAGATCGGTTGCACGCGAGCGGCGATGCGGGATCGCTCGGGCGACGTCTGTAATTGAAGTGGGCAGGAAAATGTGAGGGGCAGGAAGATGGGTAGCCGCATGGGGCAGTCGGGCATTCTTCCTTGTTCTGGGGGCGTCGGTTGAAGGGGAATTGAACGTCCATCGCGGTGCGGCGTTGACCGCTGGTTGAACGCCCGGTTTTCTGGGAAAATGACTCGCCTGTATTTGACACGCCTTGCCCACTCGCTCCAATTTCCTCTGGGCACCGTTGGTCGACGGCAGCTACAACGCACCCTCCAATCCTGCATTATTCCCTTCATCATCCACGAGATACACGCTATGGGTAGAAGCTTTGAAGTTCGCAAGGTTTCGATGGCCAAGACCGCGGCACAAAAGACAAAGGTCTATTCCAAATACGGGAAACAGATCTATGTGATGGCGAAAAATGGCGGCGGGCCGGCCGCGAACTCCTCGCTCCGTAGCCTGATCGAAAAAGCCAAAAAGGATCAGGTCCCAGCACACGTGATCGAAAAGGCACTCGATAAGGCCAGCGGCGTGGGGGGCGAGGACTATGTCGCGGCTCGTTACGAGGGGTTCGGCCCCGGTGGATGCTCGGTCATCATCGATTGCTTGACCGACAACAACAATCGCACGATCACCGATGTCCGCAACTGCTTTACCAAGACTAGTTCTAAAATGGGGGCCCCGGGATCGGTCGCCCATGCGTTCGAACACCTCGCCATCCTGTCCTTCAAAGGCGACAGTGCCGATCAAGTCCTGGAAACGTTGTTGATGGCGGACGTCGACGTGACGGATGTTGAATGCGAAAACGGACAAGTCACCGTGTTCGCTCCGACAACCGAATTCTATAAAGCCAAACAGGCGATTCTGGACACGCTGCCGGAAACCGAGTTCGATGTCGAAGAAATCACGTTCGTCCCGCATACTCGCACCGAACTGCTTCCCGACGACATGCCGATGTTCGACAAGTTCATGGCGATGCTGAACGACTGCGACGACGTCCAAGAAATCTATCACAACGCGACGCTGCCAAGCTGAATGTTGATTCCGTTATCGCCTGATTGCCTTTGACCCAATCGCCAGCGAACCATGTTGCATGGTGATGTGTCTGTAGACGGGACATTGTACTCACGTCATCCTGTCGACAGGTTCTCAGACAACGAAAAAGGGCTCTCACCATGGCGAATGGGCGTCTCGAAAAGTTCAATGCGGTGATTACAGGCGGCAGTGATGGTATTGGATTGGCCATCGCCACCGCGTTTGCAAGGGAGGCGGCCGAGTTGTGGCTGATTGCAAGGGACGGCGAAAAATTGGCGTCCGCAGCCGATGAACTTCGCGAAAGCGGTGCCACCGTCCACTTTACCGCCGCGGATCTTACCGACCCCTCCGCGATTCAGCAGGTTTACGCTGAGATCACGCAGTCTTGGGACACCGTGGACGTGTTGGTCAATAATGCGGGGATGGCTCGGTTTACCGATTTTGCCGAGGTTAGCCACGATGAAATCCAGGCTCAGGTGCAGCTGAACCTGTTGACGCCGTTTCTATTGATGCAGACGCTGTTGCCGTTGCTGGTCAAAGCCCAAGGCAACGTGATCAACATCTCTTCGACATCCGCGCATCGCTTGATACCGGGCCGGCCCGCGTCGGTCTATGCGATGACCAAGGGAGGACTTAATTCGCTGACCAAAGCACTTGCATTGGAGCTCGGCCCCGTCGGCGTGCGTGTCAACGCGATCGCGCCGGGCACGATCAATACCCCACTGACCCAAAAGATGATTGCGTCGTTCTCTGAGCAGCGCAAAGCCGAGTACGACGCGTTTGTTCGTCAATCGTTCGCACTAGGCCGGCTGGGGGAACCCGAAGACGTAGCCAAACTGGCGGTTCATTTGGCGTCCAGTGATGCAAAATGGATGACCGGATCGGTTTGTCTGGTCGATGGCGGTTTGAGTACCAACTAGTCCTCATTTCAAAACGTCAGCGGTTTTTCCTTCGCAATTTTGGTTGCAGCAGTTGCAACTCGGTTCCGCTAGAATGGGATTAGGGAATCCGACGGATTGCAAGGTCAAGTGAAGATTGCGACCGTCGCGAAACGTTCCTTAATTGCGAGGATGCAGCATCATGCAGATCCAGAACGCTTGTGTGTTGGTGACCGGCGGCAGTTCCGGATTGGGGGCTGCCTGCGTGGCCAATCTAGCTCGGCAACACGCACGAATTATCATTGCCGACATGCAACCACCCCAGGATGCGGTGCTTCGCGAATTTGCGGGGCAAATCGTCTTTTCGCAGACCGATGTGTGTAGTGAGAACGAGCTGCAGTCGGCGATCGATGCTGGCCAGCAGCAGTTCGGCCCGCTGCGTGCCGCGGTGACATGTGCAGGGGTTTTGCACGCCGAACGTTTGTTGCCACGTGAAGGGGTCGCATCGCTGGACGCATTTCGGCGAGTGATCGATGTCAACTTGGTTGGCACGTTCAATGCGCTGCGGTTGTGCGGAGCCGCGATCGCAGCGAGTGAACCGGATTCCGATGGTGAGCGTGGCGTGATGGTGACGACGTCATCGGTCACCGCGTTCGAAGGCCAAATAGGGCAAGCTGCCTATGCGGCATCGAAAGGAGCGGTGGCCTCGCTGACGCTGCCGTTAGCACGAGAATTGGCACAACATGGCATACGGATTGTTTCGATTGCTCCGGGAGTGTTTGAGACTCCGATGATGCAGGCGGCTCCAGAAAAGGTTCGCCAATCATTGATCGATCAATGTGTCTTTCCGAAGCGACTAGGGCAACCGCATCAGTTCGCGATGTTGGTCTCGCATGTGCTGGAAAACTTGATGCTGAACGGATCCACGTTGCGATTGGACGGCGGCGTCCGTCTGGCTGCCAAGTAACGCCTGCGTCATCGTTCGCGTGCGGCCGCCAGTAGACGTTCGTCATCATTGTCACGCAGATTTCGGAAACAACGATCGACACGTCGCAGCGAATCCGCGATAAAATAGTTTGCCGTGGCCGTGTGGCTGCGGTCTCCATTGACAAGTTCACTATCGAGACGACTCAGAGAACTGGCGGTTGCATACAGTTCCATCGCGATCCAGGCGATCCGCTCCAACACCAGTTGGCGATCGAGAATCTCTTCGCGGTGGTGCACCAGAGTCCACTGGACGGTTGTCCCCAACCGCTTGATCTGTTTGCCCAGCCGCCGGGCGGCAGGCCGTAGTTCCGGTGAACGCACTGGAACGGCAGGAGCTCGCATTCGCAAACGCACCGCGTCAATTCCAAAGTGCCCGACGGTGGCGAATCCACCAATGGGATGTTTGATCGCGTCGTTGACCTCTTTCATCTTCATCCCAGGCCCCCGCATCCCGGTCAGTGCGATGAACGACATCAGCACCTCGTTGGCGCCTTCGCCGATTTGGTTGATGCGATGATCGCGGAGCATGCGTTCGAGTGGTTGATCGGTGAAATAGGCTGCGCCACCGTAGATTTGGAAGGCGTCGTTGACGATCGTCCACAGCCGCTCGGTGCTCCATACCTTTAACATTGCGGTTTCTAACATGTAGTCTTCGAGTCCGCGGTCGATCAGCCCTGCGGTGACGGTCGTGGTCGCCTCCATCGCATACGTCCAAGCGGCCATGCGAGCGAGCTTTTGCTGGACCAATTCGAATTCGGCGAGAGATCGGCCGAATTGGTGGCGTGTTCTTGCATGTTCGGTTGCCAAATGCAAACACGTTTTCGCCGCCCCGGTACAACAGGCTCCGAAGGTGGTGCGTCCAAAATCGAGCACCGTCAGAGCCACCTTCAGACCTTTGCCGAGGGGGCCGAGAATATTGTCACGCGGCACATGCAGGTTGTCGAACGCCAATTTTGCGGTTGCTGTACCGCGGATTCCAAGCTTTTCCATCCGAGGCTCGGTAACATGAAATCCGGGCATGTCTGGCGTCACCAAGAATGCCGTGATCGCTGTTTCGTCGCTCCCTTCGACTGGCGTGCGTGCCATGACCGTCAACACATCCGCGATGGCGCCGTTGGTGATGTAACGCTTCTGCCCATTGAGCACGAAATGGGATCCGTCGGGGGTGGGTGTGGCGGTGGTTTGCACATTGGAAGCATCGGATCCCGCCTCGGGTTCCGTCAACGCAAACGCGGCAAGCTTTTTGCCATGCACCAAATCGGGCAGCCATTTACGCTTTTGCCCATCGGTGCCAAACAGCAAGAGGCCACGCATCCCGATCGAATGATGAGCGTTGACAAAGATCGAAGTCGAGCTGCATCTCGCCCCGATCACCTCGAGCAACCGGCAATACTGTTTTTGTGAGAACCCGCGTCCTCCGAACGACGCCGGCGCTGTCATCCCAAGCAGCCCCAATTCCGCGAGACCGTCGATCACGTTGCGTGGAATGTCGGCGTTGCGGTCGATTTGTACCGGGTCCAGGTGTTGGTCGCAAAATTGGTTCAAATTGGCGACCGCGGCGGTGACATCGGCATTCTGTTGTCGCGATAGCGATGGATAGGGGAACACCCAGTCGTGGATAAATTTGCCATGAAACAATCCCTTGGCGACTCCCGTCGCCTGCGGCAGTGAGCCTAGCAGCTCTTCGGCCTGTCGCATCTGTTGTTCGCGCTGTTCTAAACGTTCCGTTGTTTGCGTTGGATGTTTTAGGGCCATTTTGGATCTCGCTTTTGAAGAAACGCCGCCAGCCCTTCGCGAGCCTCGTCGCTATGTCGAGCGGCTAAGTGCAGATCGATTAAATCATCTTCCTCGGCGGATTCATGTTCAGCAAAGGCGACGCCGAGCAATGCCTTTGTCTGGCGTATCGTTTCGGGGCCTCCGGCCAACACTGATCGAGCGACCACGATTGCGGTGTCTCGCAGTTGTGCCGCTGGGACGATACGCTGGACGAGACCAATTTGCTGTGCTCGCGCCGCATCAACAGGTTCACCGAGAAGCAGCAATTCTCTCAGGTCACCTTCGCGTACCTTGTGTCGCAACACCTCCATCACAAGCGCAGGCAGCAACCCGCGGCGTGCTTCGGGAAAACTGATGCGCGCATCCTCCGCAGCGATCACGATGTCACAGGCAGCCATCACGCCTGCGCCGCCAGCAAACGCACCCCCGTGTACCGTGGCGATGACGACAAGCGGCGTTTCCCGCAATCGGCTCAGTGTCTGTTTGACCGCACTGGCCGAACGCTGCACGAGCGTCATGTCCGCAGCCTCACGCAAATCAAGTCCGGCCGAGAAAACTTTTCCCTTGCCGCCGAGGATGACGACGCGGTTCTCTTGGTCCTGCTCGAGCTGATTCAATTCGAGACAAAGAGATTCAAGCAATTCAATACTGAGTGCGTTGCGTTGGTTGGGGCGGTTGAACGTTACCGATTGAACGCCCCGAGCGACACGTTCGCTAAGAATCAAGTTCGCCATGGTGATTGTCTCCGCAGTTTGGAACATCAGAAACCGACACGGATTTCGGCAAGGGCATTTCCAGCACGATTTGGCCGAGCGTCTTGCCTTGCGTGTCGGTCCGCAATCCGTGTCGCAAGATGCCGCGAATCACAAAGTTGAATGCCTGCAGATTCGCTAATTCAAAACGCTCGATTGATTCGATTTCTTGCTGCGAAAAGAATGTGGCGACACGTTCGGCGGTCAGCCAATTTTGCAAAAATTTCCACGCAGCGTCGTTTCGTGCAATCACTCCGATATTAGCACCGCTCCCCTTGTCTCCGCTGCGGGCGATTGCGATATCGTGTAAATGGGTTGCGTCGGAGATATTGAAAGCGGCGAACTCGGGTGTCCCCGATGCATCGGAAAGGCCACGTTCCGGCGGTCGTGACATTTGCGTTGCTATCGCTTGAGACAGTGGCCAAATTGGTTTTGCGTTTGGTTCGATTTGGGTCGGCTTGGTCAGCAGCGATTCGACGATTGGCTGAACCGAGTCTCGCGAGATCAAGCAGGGCCAATACCGAATCACGGGATGGATCCGCGGTCGTCCCTCGGAATAGCCTGTCGTTCCTTGAGGACCGGCGGTGACCAGCGGCATCAGCTCGCGAGCGAATCGTTCGGCGTCTTGTTGTGTGTCGACTTCGACGGCGAGACGCAGGACCACTTCGTCAAAAGAATTTGAGTCAATCACGGGTGATTTCCCGGTGAACGTTTCGAAGCATGCCCCCTTTCCGAGACATTCGATTAGGCTATTGCGTAGCGGGACGTTGGCATCACGCAGTCGTTCGAGCACGATTTCGCCCGCCCGTCGTGCTTTGGCGGGGGCACCACGACCCACGATGGTTAGCATTCCGGCCGATCGGAAACCGTCGCGAAACGTAGCGCTGACCTTGTAATGGGATGGCGGGGGTTTGCCGATCGCACCGCGGACATGTACTTGATTTGGCGAAATTTCCTCGACACTTAATTCGCGAAACGAGACGGTCACATCGGGGCTGAGATAATTTTCGGGGTCGCCGATCTCGTAAACCAGTTGTTCTTTGACCGTCCAAGGCGTCACTTGGCCGCCTGTGTTCGCTGGCTTTGTCACAACGCAATGTCCATCTTCATCGACTTGGACGATCGGGAATCCAAGATGCGCCGGGTCAGGCACCTGCATCCAATCGGTGCTGATACCTCCGGTAACTTGGGTGCCGCATTCGATCAAATGC